>NZ_JBHIRY010000027.1:0-66800 GCF_042138635.1 Paenibacillus medicaginis
ACGAACCAAATGGCTTTGCGGATCGGTTTTACGATGTAAAACCTACTCACTCGTTGTTCAGTTTTCAAAGATCAAACACTTGCTTTTCATCATCACCGCATCTCAGCGGCGACTTTTATAATATATCATACCCTTTCGTATTACGTCAACAACTTTTTTTCTTTTTTTTCATACGTGTAAGTTGTTGTTATTTTTAATCCATAATAACGCAAAGGCGAATTTTAATTTAACATGTACTTTGCCGAACAGTCAACCTTTTATACAGCTCAATCCTTTAACTCGCAATCCCTTATAGTGCATGTTCAAAAAGTCAGGTTTTCAGCACCGAGAAGGTATTTACTTCGTGATCAAAAGATGACTTTTTGAACTACCTCTTATAAAAAAAGAGAGCCGTTCCATATTAACAGCCCTCTTCTCATTTAATTAACTAATTGGCTGTATAACACAGCTCTCTTGCATATTCATTGGAAAACGCTCTCCGCACCGTGGTTTCTTTAATATAAGAACGGTAAACCAGCTTGCGCAGAACCAAAGGAAGCTCGAACTGAACATGCTTCAGTTCCGGATGATTAAGCAGTTCATGGATTGACCATGGTTCGCTGCGGCTCCGGAGTATTTTAAACAGCAGAGCGGAGCAATCCGCCATCTTGGACATGACCGAAAATTCGCAGGCCAGCAAAACAAGCTCAATCCGCTGTTCTACTGTCTCGGTACTGATAATCAGCTCTTCATACAGCTTATAGACCGATTTGTCCATTGAACGGACCTGATTCAGCACATTTTGAGATGGCATGATGCCGCGTTCGATGACCTCAATACTTGCCCAGTGCTGAAGAGCCTTAAGAACACTATGATAAGCATCAAGCACAGAGCCTTCCTTAAGATACTTTTTGGCATTCACATAATCTTTAAGAAAACGAGCAAACTCATGAAAAAGCTTCTGTTCACGCATTTGACCATCAAATTCCCTGATTTCCTGACGCAGGAGTTGTATCTTGTTGCCGGCTTCCCAAATAATATCACCTTCCAGCAAGTAATGCACCAGATCATGCTGTTCTCCGTCAATCAGCCAATGCCAGATACACGATAAAGAAGCGCAAAGGATCTGGCACCGCAGTTCTCCAATTTTTACGTGCTTAAGCGGTTTCTCCGGTGTGTCAGACTCACAAACAATCAATATAAATGCTTCAAAATCATGAATTATAGACCCTACAAAGTGATTCCCTGACTTTCGATATGCTATGGCACCGATGGCATCCTTCTCTAACAAATCAACGGACAGCAAATCTAAACTAGTTAACTGCACGTCACCCTCCATAACAATGAAGCGGACACACCGCTATATAAAAGTTTTATATAATATTCTACACATGCACCCCAATTCCTTCTTAACCAAGCAGACTTAATTTCAAAATGGAACATGCATTCCTATAAGATTTTTACTTTGCATTGAACGTTTTCAGCACATCCCAGGCATCATTACTTGCAAAATTGCGATTCCAAACACCGACGCCCCCCAATTGAAGGGATTGTGCAAGCTTCACTCTGGCCTTCAATGAGCTCTTATCTTCCAGCCAGATTTTTTTGGGCACACCGTCCTCTTCATATTCAACATAGTTCTGTTGTTCTTTCTCCAAAAATTGAGGCTTAAGCTTATGTTCCTTCAAAATTTCGGCCGCGCTCTCCATTCCGATGGCTTTGGAGCTGACTTTAGTCTCCCCGTTCTTTTCCTCCTCAGACCATACTCGTGTATATAGTGGAATACCCAGCACCAATTTTTCAGGCGGAACGCCATCCTCGTCAATAATCCGTCTAACCGAGGTCTCAGTCCATGGAAGGGAAGCCACCGATCCAGCTTCTGGGCTGGATGCCCAATGTTCATCATACGCCATTACCATCATATAATCCGTGATTTTCCCCAAAGAAGCACGGTCCAGGAATACCGACCATAGCTCGCTATCGGATTTGGGGGTTACATCAATCGACAAAATCAGATCATTGGCCCGTGCCAGCGGCTTCAGCTCTCTTATGAATTGGGTCACATTGGTCCCATCCTTGGTATAGACATTTTCAAAATCGATATTAATGCCATCAAGGTCATACTGCTTGGCTAAAGCGATGGTCTTCTGGATGATCCCCATACGCCGTTCATACGTGGATAAAGCGCCGGAGGTGAGATCCGGATCAAAGCCGTTGCTGAGCAGCCCCCACACCTCCATACCGCGATGATGCGCCCACAACACATATTGCGGATCGGCATTATCTTCGATCTCTCCCTCTTCGCTTGTGATGCTGAACCAGGTCGGACTCACCACATTGACTCCCGGGAGCGAACCAATACTGGAAGTGTCAGGATTTCGCGAATATACCGCTTCCCAAGCCAGATTTACAGCTTTGCCTTTCCACTTCTTCTCCGAAACAGACAAGCTCTCTTTCCCCGCCTTCACCTTTCGCGTTCCATCCAGGGTGACATGATCCGACTGTACATACCCTGTATAACCATTATCCAATTGGGCGTAGTACCAGCCGTTCTCCCGCTTCCATAACTGTAATGCCGTCCCTTGGGTCATGTCCTCTACTATAGGAGCATAGTTGGAAGGCTTTGTCCGCAGTACAACACTGGAACTGCGTCCCTCCACCTGCACTTTGCCAAGGTTAACACTTTCCCCCGCCGTCATAAGCATGACCGCCCCGGTCGTGGTATCCTCCTGCATTTCAGTGCCGTAAATCTCCTCAACCGAATCATACGGCACGTATATCTCATTGTTGATTTCGGCAACTGCCCTGGCGGATTTATATGCCTCCCCGTTGAGTTCCCCTTTTTCCTGCTCCTCGGACAGATAAAGAACCTGCTGGCGAGTAGCCATAATTACCGATTCTGTTGTTTCTTCGTAACGCACGGAATCATCAATAAATTCTTCTATAAACGAAAGCGGCAGCATCAGATTTTCCCCTGTGCCTTCCGCTGTATACTCTGTTATTTTTCCTTGAATAAAAATAGGCTTGTCCTGCCAATCCGGTTTTTCGTGCAGTGGATTCCCCCACCATAATACCGCTGCTGTGCAGGCACCCGCTGCAATCAACAGTAAACTGACAATTCCTTTACGCCCCTGCCGCTGTCTATGCCTATCTTTCCGCTTCATTCTGGACAAAAATAATCCCCCATCTGATCACAGTGTCGCATATAGCAGTGAAAATAAAAAAACGTACGAAAATTCAATTCAAACATGAATTTCCACACGTTTCATTTTAAGGGAAGCTGGTGTCTACCTGCAAGATTTGCATAGTCCATGCAGTTCCAGCCTGTGTCCGTGGACTTCAAAGCCCGTTTCCTCAGCCGCGAACTTCTCTACATCCAGCAGGGAAGGGTAGCTGAAATCCTCAATCTTGCCGCATTTCTCACACACAATATGATAATGGTCCGATATATTGGCATCATAACGGCTGGAGTTGTCTCCATACGTCAATTCATGCACCATACCCGCTTCAAGGAAGACCTTCAGATTGTTATATACTGTTGCAACGCTCATGCTTGGAAACTGAGGCTCCAACGCGCGATAGATTTCGTCAGCCGTGGGGTGCCCCATGGATTCCATTAAATAATTCAATATCGCATGGCGCTGGGGCGTTATGCGTACACCGGTATTTTTCAATTGTCGCAACGCATGCTCGACACGTGTTGCCATCATGCCCACCGCCTTAATTTGTTCCTGATCCTAGGTATTAAAGACATTGTAAAGTGAACCCAAGATTTTTGTCAACGCGGCGTTCCTGCTTCCTCCGGCGTTTCAAGAGAAGGTGCGAACTCAGGCTGTGACATCTCAGAGGAACGCACTGTAAGGTCGCTGTTGCCTTCCACCAACAAGCTATACTGTCCATCGCCGACCTGTCCAGACACCTTCTTCCCTTCCACCTCAAAGGGAACATCAGCAAAAATATCGCCGTAGCTGCTTGAGCCCTCCAGCCGGAAGCTTCCAATAACAGGCAAACGAAGTGTAATATCTCCTACTGCGCTATATATATTCCAGTTGCCACCAATCCTGTTGGATTGTACCGCGATACCCCCATTCAATGAGCTGGCATCCACATTCCATGAGGCGCCGTTGATGCCGATATTGCCATTTTTGGTATCAGCCTTAATATCCCCTTCCGTTCTGGCAGCCTGGATGTCACCGACGAGCGTATTCAGCGTGGTTGAGCCCGAAATATCTCCCGCAAACATATTGCCACGGTTGGTACTCATTTCCATATTGCCCGTAACCCCATGGACATTAACCGTCCCGTTTAACGTCGTTCCCCGTATATCGCCTATCACATCGTTGACCGCAAGGCTGCCGTTGCCGCTTTGCAAGGATATGGAATGGATCGCATTTACTCCGGTTAACGTTATGTCTCCGTTAGATGTCCGAATGTCCATATCGAAACGACGGTCCTCCGGCAGTACGATCTCCATATTCATCAGCGGCTGCCTTTTGCTGGATGCCCCGTACCCTTGCGCCGACGTCCGGATCCGAATCGCATTGCCATTTGTGGCTTGCAGCGAAGAGGCTTCAGCAATCACCCTGGCTTCCTCTGCAGTCACTTGATCAATCCACATCGTGGTGTGAACCTCCACATCTTGAACCGCTGCTTTGCGTACAATAATATCCCCGTTGACCCCCTCGACCAGCAGCTCCGACGTTTGCATTCCGACTGGCACAAGCACACTGCCTTTATCCATGCGGTTGTCTTTCTCCTCGCTGAAATCCATGGACGCGGCAGTCAGATTAAGGCTGACCCTATTCCATAAATACATGTAATGCTCCTGCTGAGTTACTATAAAAACGGAAGCACACAAGAGCACCGACAGCAGCAAGCCTTTTAGATCGAGTCTGAAAAGGCGTTTCCGTTTTTTAAAAGCATCTGATCTGCGTACAGTTCGCCAGCAAAAAAGAAAATATTCCAGCCCCAGGCCAACGAAGAGCAAAGGCCACCATGTCAGCAATTCCATCATATAGTCAGTGCCCTGCACCAGGTCTGTAAATAACAAAACCCCCACGGATAGAAGAAGAAGGGAGGCGGTATACCGCCCTACTCTGATTTTACGCTGCATAGCGTTATGTCCCTCCTTTCCGTGAGGATCTGCCCCACCGGAGGGATACCCCGAGCTCACGGACAAACATGAGAACTCCAATGATAACCAGCAAAAAGGCCAACAGATAAAATCCGTAGTCTGCAAAAAAATAATCCAGCCAGCGGGGTCTGATACGGAAAAGAATCATCAAGGCTCCACCCGCCACCAGCAGCAAGAAAAACAAAATTCCCGTTTCCCACACCTCGTAGCGGCTTCGTTCCTGCCCGGACTGACTGTGAATCGTGACCCGCCGGGGCTTGCGTTTATGAAGAATAATATAATCTGCCGACTGAAGCGCATCATAGACGTTATAAAAATAAAGAACAGGAATGAACATACCCAATAGAACAAGCAGCGGCACATTGATCCGCATCACTGCTGAGGATACGTACAGCATGGCTGAAATATCCACAAGCAGCAGCAGAATAAAAGTTACGCCCCTGATAAACTGCCCCATAAAGAGATGACCCGCCCCTGGAAGCAAGGCAGCCAGTACGACAGCGGCAAGCTTCCGCAAGCGCGGCCGCAGCTGCCTCGTCCGCTGTGTATGATTCCGTGAAATCTCGGGATTCATAGCAACCTCCTGGGCTTCTTGTTTGTGATATCAGGAAGCCGTTTCTACGAATTTTTACTGTCCGTTACTTTAAAATAGTACCCTATTCCGTTCTGTGAGTAACTGGCAAAAATCTGGGACAAGCCAAAAAAGATCCCGCTTCTGCGGGATCCAAAGGTTATATCAGCTAATTATTCAGATGGAACGTTTTTAATTCTACACCCGGGGCAATTTGCTGCACAGCTACAGGCCGGAACCCATATTTCTGATACAGGGAAACCGCAGGCGTATTCAAAGTGCCTGTGGAGACAATAAACAATGGAATGTTCCGGTGCAGCTCCAGCACATGCTCAATCAGCGACCCGGCAATTCCTTTCCGGAAATGTGCGGGATGAACCATCATTCTGGAGATCGTGAGCGAGCCAGGCTGCTCCGTCTCCGTTGCGATGGCACCAATAATCTCTCCATCCTCACTGACGGCTCCGTAAAATTGTTCGCCACAGGCGCGAAGGGTGTCCATCGTGTCCATCAACGGCGGTATTTTGTCGAATCCGATTTTCTCCGCTTCCAGACGGTATGCCACATGCTGGAGCTGCCACAGCTGCTCAAGCGTATCATCGTCCTGCAGGGATAAAGCTCGAATCATGAGTGTCCCAGCACTTCAGCAAGCAGTTTGTTTACAAGCCCGGGATTCGCTTTCCCCTTGCTTTCTTTCATGACCTGTCCTACCAGGAAGCCGATCGCTTTTTGTTTGCCTGCCTTATAATCCTCTACAGACTGCGGATTGTTGGCAACTACTTGCTCTACAATCGCCATAATGGCACCCTCGTCACTGATCTGAACCAGACCCTTCTCTTCCACAATCTGCTGCGGAAGCTTGCCGGTCTCCAGCATTTCCTTGAAGACCGTTTTGGCAATCTTGCTGCTGATCGTCCCTTTATCCAGCAGTCCAATCATCTCACCAAGCCCCTGTCCGCTCAGCTTTACATCAGACAGTTCTGCATTCATGCTGTTCAGATAGCCAAGCAGGTCCCCCATAATCCAGTTGGAGACCGCTTTGGCATCCTTCGTATACTGCAGACTGTTCTCAAACAGGTCCGCCAGCGCTTTGGAGGAGGTGATAACGGCCGCATCATACTCAGGGAGCCCGTATTCCGAAGTATAGCGGGCTTTGCGCTGATCCGGGAGCTCGGGGATAGAGACACGGATCCGCTCCTTCCAATCCACATCGATGTGAAGTGTAACAAGGTCAGGATCCGGGAAGTAACGGTAATCATGTGATTCTTCCTTGCCACGCATGGCAATCGTCTTGCCCTGCGTCTCGTCCCAGCGCCGGGTCTCCTGGACGACGGAGCCGCCCTCTTCAAGGATCTGCTCCTGCCGGAACTGCTCATACTCCAGCCCACGCTGAACGCCGCGGAAGGAGTTCATGTTCTTAAGCTCCGCCCGTGTGCCGAGCTTTTCTTGGCCGAACGGACGAAGGCTGATGTTGGCATCACAGCGCAAGGAGCCTTCTTCCATTTTCACATCAGACACTTCGCAGTATTGCATAATGGAGCGCAGCTTCTCCAGATAGGCACGCGCCTCTTCCGGCGACGAAATTTCCGGCTCCGACACAATTTCAACCAGCGGTGTGCCGACACGGTTAAAATCAACGAGCGATGCGAATCCGCCGTCAACATGCGTCAGCTTGCCCGCATCCTCCTCCAGATGCAGACGGGTGATGCCAATTCGTTTGGTTGTGCCGTTCACTTCAATATCAATCCAGCCGTTCTCGCCAATCGGCTGATCATACTGTGAAATTTGGTAGGCTTTGGGCGAGTCCGGGTAGAAATAGTTTTTACGGTCGAATTTGCTCACGTCGCCAACCGTGCAGTTCAAGGCCATGGCCGCTTTCATCGCGTATTCCACAGCCTGCCGGTTCAGCACGGGCAGCACACCCGGATGACCGAGGCAGATCGGACAGGTATGCGAATTCGGCGGTGCTCCGAACTCCGTCGAGCATCCGCAGAAAATTTTCGATTGAGTATGGAGCTCCACATGGACCTCCAGTCCGATGACGGTTTCATACTTGGATGTTGTAGACATATCGGGATAACCTCCTTCTCTCCGGATTACAGCTGCGGCCGCTGCTTGTGAAACTCCGTATTCTGTTCAAATGCATGCGCCACCCGCAGCACCTGCGCCTCGTCAAAAGGTTTGCCGATAATTTGCAGGCCGACAGGCATCCCTTCCGCCAAACCGCAAGGAACACTGATCGCAGGAACGCCGGCCAGGCTCACCGGAATGGTCAAAATATCGTTCAGGTACATGGTCAACGGATTATCAACCTGCGTGCCCAGCTTAAAGGCCGTAGTTGGCGCAGTCGGTCCGACAATGACATCGTACTTCTCAAACACCTGATCAAAATCACGTTTGATCAGCGTGCGCACCTTCTGTGCTTTCAAATAATACGCGTCATAATATCCGGAACTGAGCGCATAGGTGCCGAGCATAATTCTCCGTTTCACTTCCGGCCCGAAGCCTTGGCTTCTGGATTGGTGGTACAGATCAAGCAGGTTCTCCGGGTTGTCCGCCCGCACGCCATAACGAACTCCGTCGAAGCGAGCCAGGTTGGAGGACGCCTCCGAGGAAGCCAACAGATAATAGGTTGCGACGGCATACTCCGTATGAGGCAGCGACACTTCTTCCCACACTGCTCCCATGCCTTCAAGCGTCTTCAACGCTTCAAGCACTCTCTCTTTCACCTGCGGATCTACACCTTCGCCAAGATATTCCTTCGGCACTGCGATACGCAGCCCTTTCACATTACCTGTGAGGTTAGAAAGATAATCCGGCACATCGACCTTGGCGGACGTGGAATCCATCCCGTCGTATCCTGCGATAGCTTGAAGCACATACGCCGAATCCTCGACATTTTTCGTAATCGGCCCGATTTGGTCCAGCGAGGATGCAAAGGCAACCAGGCCAAACCGTGACACAAGCCCGTAAGTAGGCTTAAGACCGACTACACCGCAGTAAGAGGCTGGCTGCCGGATAGAACCCCCTGTATCCGAGCCCAGCGTAAAATAAGCTTCGCCTGCGGCAACCGCTGCGGCAGAGCCTCCGCTGGACCCGCCAGGAACCCGGTCCAGATCCCATGGATTACGAGTCGGGTAAAAGCTGGAGTTCTCGTTGGAGCCGCCCATGGCAAACTCGTCCATATTCATTTTGCCCAGAGTTACGGCGTCCGCAGCATTAAGCTTCTTCACTACGGTGGCATCATACACGGGATTAAAATTGCTCAAAAACTGGCTGGCACAGGTTGTGCGCAACCCTTCTGTGACGATATTGTCCTTAATACCGACCGGAAGGCCAAACAGTAATCCGCGCTCCCCTTCTGAAGCGAGACGGTCGTCCAAACGGCGGGCAGCCGCCCGGGCCCCTTCCTCATCTATCGTAAGATAAGCCTTCACTTTCTCCTCACGGGCTCCAATATTCTTCACAGCCTCGTCAACCAGGTCCGTGACGGAAACATCCTTGCTATTCAGCCTGTTATGTAATTCCGGCAGCGTGTTATCAAACAAACTCAACTCAAACATCCTCCTTTCACCTTCGAACTATTCCAGTATCGCAGGAACCTTAAACTGTCCGTCTTCCTCCTCGGGAGCGTTGCGCATCACCTGCTCCAGTGTCAGGCTTGGACGCGCCTCGTCTTCCCGCATGACATTGCTTACATGCAGTACATGAGTCGTCGGCTCCACTTCGTCCGTCTCAAGCTCATTCAGCTTCTCCGCATAATGCAGAATGGCATTTAATTGCTCGGTCATGAGCTCCTCTTCCGCAGAGGTCAGGTTCAATCGCGACAGCTTGGCCACGTGGCGTACGTTTTCCAAAGAAATGTCCATGCGGTGTTTGCCTCCTTTGTGTATGTAAAGCGCTGTCCTCCGTGCTTTTAAAATAACGTTTTTATTATAGGTTAGAACGTTTTACAATTCAATGTCGCGGGGGAAAAGTTCTTGTCCATCTTCGGCTGTCTTTCCCGTAAAAATTAAAAGGGCCGCCGGATCTGGCCCGACAGCCTCAGAACCGGCCTAAGCCGGTGGTTAAATCAAATCCATGCGCGCAAATTAACCTGCTTGATAAAATCCGATGGTGATAATGATTCCGCTGCGGTTTCTTCTTCCTTATTCTCTATTCCACCGTTCATGACACTACGGAACAATTGCTCATTATGAGTAGCAAGGGCGTAATCGATCAGTGCTTCGCGTTCGACCCTTTCAGCTTCCCTCTTCAGCATTTGTGTCTCAGGTTCTACATCTCCGGCTGGAACAAAGAAATTCCGGTTGATCTTCGGCACACGGATAACATAATCAAAGGCGTTATCCGGATTCCGGTCATAGGCAATAATATAACCGTGTTCCCCCACAGGGAGATTCTGCTCAAAGGCATCCGTGACGATCATTATCTTCTCCCCTAAACGATACATCGTCTACCTCCTGGCTGTCTTAGTTATCTGTTTAGTCTACTAAAAAACGATCAAAATGTCTATGAGCAAATTCAATTGATTCCAAGTGAATTTGCGGGAAATGAGCACGCTGGATACCTTATTCTATGGATCAGCCATTGGAAAGGTCTCCACGTCCTTCCTTATATTAACGTCTAAACCGGTGCTCCGTCAGCCGGCGATGCCAATACTGATTGCTCCAGTCTCCATGCTGTTTAAGATGCCTCCAGCCCGCCGGAATCTCTTTATTGCTTTGCTCCGTGCTTTCCCCTCCGGTGATCGTCTGCGAATGCGGACATATTGCATTTCTTATTTGTTCCGCAGTAAGCCGGACCTGCTGTTCCAATAGCTCTCCCCCCTAAAAAGACAGCAAAAAAAGACAAAAAAAAGAACGCAAACCGGGATTAATTCCTCAGTCTGCGTGCTTCGCGGATGGTTATATAACTTCTAAAGGTTATATTAGCAAACGGCATCGCTCTTGTCCAGAAGGTTTTTGAAAAAAACGGCGGCTTTTGACGAATATTTGCGTTTTCCGTGTCAGCGGATATACGGATTGTTTGCTTTTTCGTAACCAATCGTTGTTTTGGGACCATGTCCCGGATACACCGTCACCTCATCATCCAGCCGGTACAATCGATGCACCGAATCAATCAGATCCCTTTCCCTGCCGCCGGGCAGGTCAGTTCGTCCTACGCCCATCCGGAACAGCACATCGCCGCCGAACAGATCCTTGCCACAGTGAAAGCTCACGCTGCCCGGGGAATGCCCGGGGGTATGGTACACCTTAAACTGATGACCGATCAATTCCAGAACCTGACCTTCACTAAGATCATACTCGGCCGGGGCCGCCGTCACCGGCTGCGAGATTTGCGGCCACATGAGAGAGCCGTTCAGCTTGGGAGAAGTCATCCATTCCTGCTCAAGCGGATGCAGATACACCGGACAGCCTGCGGCCCGGCGTACCTCTTCGACTCCTGCCATATGATCGAAATGCGCATGCGTAAGCAAAATCGCTTCAATGGTCAAACCTTCGATGGCTCTGACCAGGGAGCCAGGATTCATCCCCGGATCGATAATAAAGCCGCGGCCCGTATCTTTGTCCTGCACGAGATAAGCATTCGTCTGCAGGGCACCGAGATTAAATGAGCGAATAGTTAAGGCCATAGCTTACAGCCCCGAGATGAGCTCGCGCAGCTCTTTCACAATGACGCCGTGAATCCCGGTTCCTTCCCCGTATCTGGCACGAATCTCCGCGCGGGCAGCGTCCAGCTTATCCTGGTAGTCTGGTGCTTCGCGGTCGGGATTTTCTTTTTTGAACTGAACCATAACCTCTTGAACATGCGCAGGGCGAGGTCCCCAATGGCCAAGCACATGCCCACCGGTATCCGCAAAAATAACGATAGGGATGGAACGGCTGCCCATGGTCAGGAAATCGTTCATCAGCGCATCATGATTTTCCAGAATGAGCACCTCTGTCGGTATTCCTGCACTCTCCATGGCACGGAACACCACGGGCACACAACGCACCACATCCCCGCACCAATCGGCAGCGAGAATCAGGACGCGCAGATCATCGCGGTGGTTCAGACTTGCAAAATACTCGCGGTCGCTCTCATCCTTCCACGCAAACCGGTCATACCAGGAACGGAATGCCTCCTTGTTCTTTTCCATGCTGTCCATGAATTGCTCGGGCGTGAGCCCTTTGCCGAAATATTGGGAAACATTGCTGCGGGCCATATTACACACTTCCTTTCTTGTTTTTGGAGATGATCCATTTGATTAGAAAATATGCAGCCAACAGAACAACTGCAGCCAACAGGATAGGAGTTACGTAAGGGGCGGCCTTTTCATCGATATGCTCCCATTGGTTGCCGAGAAGCATTCCTAAATAAATAAACAATACACTCCATGGAATAACAGCCAAAGTAGTTAAAATGATAAAACGCCAAACATTCATACGCGATATTCCTGCGGGGATGGAGATGGCATGTCTGACTACCGGAATGAAGCGGGCCGTGAAAATCACGCCTGTGCCGTATTTGTTAAACCAGGCTTCCGCATGATCGATATGCTTTTTGTTAATCAATATGTACTTCCCGTATTTCTCAAGCACAGGTCGACCGCCGTATCTGCCAATCCAATAGATGAATAACTGCGCCAACACGCCGCCCACGGTTCCGAAGAATACGGCTGGCCAAAATTCAACCTGCTGACTGTAAACCAGAAACCCTCCGTAAGCGAGCACGATCTCACTGGGAATGACCTCCACCATTAAACCCAGCGCAATTCCTATGTAACCAAGATGTTGAATCCACTCGAACAATTGAGAAATGATATTTGAAATGATACCCATTGTTCCTCCGCTCCCTTTATATTCTCGTCCACGGTTTATTCTATCACAGCGGCAGAACGGACTGCCACCAGCCTCCTGACCCGTTTATGCGGGCATATTGCCGGGGTAGCCGCCCCGGACCTGCCAGCATATCATGAATTGTCTTGAAAGGAGGATGACCATTGCCTGCCAACCATTTGCCGAAGCACACACAAGGACCATCCGCTCTGCCAACGGCACGCGGGATACGCCGGGCCTGCAGCAAGGAGCTGTACCGCACCTGCAAACGTCTCAAAACATATATCCCCCCCGATTTGGTGCGGAAGGGGGAGGAGTTGTACTGCCGCAAGGTAGCCGGGAATCTGATCTGGATCACGGAGAACAGCAGCAACCGGAAGCTGCTGTGCGATTGGTGGGACGAAGAGGTCGGACCTGAGCTTGCCGAACTATGGCAGGTGGAGAAATCCGTATTATGCACCGCCTTCCGGAGCTCTTACGGCGGATAAGCTCAGTTTAGACAGAGAGAGCGGCGCCGTGCACCGGCCCCGCTCTTGCAGCACTTATTTTATTGGGATTTGGATTGCGATGCTCCGGCTCCTTCCGGGAGCAGATCAGCGCACGCACGTTCCAGATAAGGATCGGCATGCAAAAAATCACGGAACACCGTATATTCACTCCACAGTCTGGAGCGGTCTTCCTGCTGTCCTTTTACAGCCCGGATCAGGAGATTTTTGGGCGTATGCTCCAGATCAATAAACTCCAGCAGTTGGGTACGGTAACCGAGAATATCCAGCAGCTTGGCCCGGATTCCGTCCGTAGCCAGGGCTGAGAAGCGTTCCTTCAATATCCCGTGCGACAGCATCGGCTCCATCACTTCATTAGAAATTTGATTGAAGAGCTCATGCTGGCAGCAGGGAACAGACAGAATGACCGAAGCGTCCCAGCGGACGGCCTTTTCGAGCGCGGCATCCGTCGCCGTATCGCAGGCATGCAGCGTTACGACCATATCGACCTGGTCCAGCTCGTTATAGTCGGCAATATCCCCGACCAGAAATTTCAGATTACTATACTGCAGCTTGCCTGCCAGAAGATTGCACGTTTCGATCACATCCGCTTTCAGATCGAGACCGACCACGTTCAGGGGCCTTCGCTGCTGCACCGCCAAATAATGATACAGCGCAAACGTTAGATAGGATTTGCCGCAACCGAAATCGACAATCGTCAACGGGCGACCTGCTGGCAGATAGGGCAGCACATCCTGAACCATTTCAAGGAAGCGGTTAATCTGCTTGAATTTATCATATTTGCGGGCCAGCACCTTGCCCTCTTCATTCATAATGCCCAGTTCAACGAGAAACGGGACAGGCTCCCCTTCCTCAAGCACATAACGCTTTTTGCGGTTATGGGCCAGATTGGTAGCAGACTTGGAGGGAGATTTGGTCAATATGGAAACTTTGAATTTTTTGCTGATTAACACCTGGTAATCCGCCTCAGCCGTACACAGCAAGCCCTGACGGAACGCTTCTTCGAACAGGGCAGTCATACGCCCGGCCGCTTCGGATGGGGTCAAATTTTCGTGAGTTACCTTATTGCTGTAAACATAGGCGAACTGGTAGAACAGCTCCTTCTTCAGTTCAACCGGTTTGATTTGCACCTTGGTGAAGGAGGCCTGCTCCTTCTTGCGCAGCTGGCTGAGCGTTGCCGTGATCAGCGATCCCTCCGCCAGCACCTGGTTAACAAGATTACGCAGAGATTCCAAAACAATAACCTGCTTTCTGCCTCATTAGGCCCATTCTAGCTGCAGCAGCTCTTCCTTTCCCTGCTCCGCTTCCGTGCGGGAAAGGCCACCGCGTTCCAATTCATCATCCGGCCGCTGCAGAAGACGATCATAGAAAGCGACCGCTTCATGAAGCAGCGGCTTCTGTTTGACGCCAAGATCAAACCATATTTCATCCGCCCGGGCATACTGGCCCTCTCGCTCAAAATAAGCTGCAAGAAGTTTGTCCAACTCCAGGGGAAAAAGATATTCCTTCACCTGCTCATGAACAGCCGATATTCGTTCAGGCAGCATCTGCAGCTCCCTGGAAGCGCCGTTCAAAGCGCTGTATACATATAAATGAAGAGCCTTCATCAGCAGCTGCAGCCCCTGATCCGGCTCTCCTGTGTCCATTCTGATCCTTCCCGCTTCCTCCAGCAGGCGGGACGCCTGCTGCAGCTTGTCCACTTCTACGGTCCCACCCATGCGGAACAGATCAATGATCTGTTCGGGGGGCAGCGATTCCAGCAGGGGGAGCGACAGCCTGAACCGTTTTTTCAGCAGCTCGTCCAGCCTGGCGAGCGCTTCTGTATGGCGGTTCTGCTGCCTTAAACCGAGGGCCGCGCCCACCGCCTCCGTCATTTCTTCCATCATGCGGAGTAAATAATCTCTTCTGAACACGACCGAATCCCGTCCTTTCACACCCGGCAATATTATGCTCTATGCCAGGACTGCAAGCCTCTCCTGTTCCAATTGTAGATCAATCCGCCGCAAAAGCCAAAAAGTCCTTAATGACTTCGGCCAGTTCACGCGGAGCCTCCATCATGCTCATATGCCCTGCCCCGTTGATGATAGTCTGCCGAATGTTCGGCTTGTCTGCGGTAAAGGCGCGTGCAGCAGGGACCACCTGATCGTGCTCCCCGGCTACGAGAAGCACCGGCAGAGGTATGGCTGTCAGCACATCCCGCCGGTCGGGACGCTCACGCATGGCCAGGGCCACTCCGACCGCTCCTTGCGGGGGAGTCGTGTAGCCGATCTCCTTGGCCTTAATCACTTTGTCTGCCATAGAATCCAGATGCTGAGGAGCAAACAGTCCCGGCACCATGCCGTCGACAAAAGCCTTAATACCTTCCGTTTCAATCGTAGATACAGCTTTGAGACGCTTTTCCTTGCCTTCCTCCGTATCCTCATGTGCCGTGGAATGGATCAGCCCGAAGGCGTTGAACCGTTCCGGACGCCGCTGTACGGCGGACAGTGCAACATAGCCGCCCATGGAATGGCCGAACAGTGAAGCTTGGGGAATCTCAAGCTTCTTCAGAAGGTTAAGGACATCATCCGCCATTTCTTCCATGGAATAGGCCCCTTTGGGCGCATCCGACTGTCCATGCCCGCGCAAATCCGGCACGATGCAGCGATAATGAGGGGACAGAAGCGGAATCACGTCGTCCCAATAAGCCGAGCTGCCGCAAAATCCGTGCAACAGCACAATAACGTTGTCACCTTTTCCCTCATCCGCGTAATAGATGGTCGTTCCTTCACACACCTGTTTATTCATAACGATCGCCCTCTTTCCATATCATTTTGTCCGGCTGCTTAAAGTCAGCCCAAAGCCTGCGGATGCGGCATCCGCGATACAAGCGGCCATAGTCATTACCTGATGCAGAGACGTCGTCTGCAGGGTCCAGTAAGGCTTGGGCCCCATCATGTTAACCACACCTGCAACGCTGTAATTGCCGATCGTAGGAAGCTGAAGCCCTGTGGATCGCGCCGGCGCAAGCGGAGCCTCGGCAACGAGGAACAGCCCGACCGAACCCGGCTGGCCCAGGCAGGCATCAATGGCTATAATCCGCTGTTCCGCTGGAATTCGGCGGATCTCCGCTTCCAGGGTTACTGCATCGCATGGAGCAGCCAGTGTGCCGATCACGTGCGGAAAGCCCTTCTCCTTCAACAGTGTGCCGGCCAGCGGCCCAAGCGCATCTCCCGTAGACCTGTCTGTTCCGATACAGACAAAGGTCACCTCGGCAGCCTCAAACCGCCCATGGATACTGTGAAAAAATGCTGCCAGCTCGCTGCCCGGCACCCGTTTCATCCCAGACTGGTTCTTCCGTCCGCCATCCGGCGTTTCCCTCAACACCTTGTCTGTCCACCTCATTCCGTCCCGGTATTTGCTTTGATTCTAACGCATACCCGGCTGTTCAGGCAAAATAATTGGTGGCCTCTCCGCAAAACATGATACAATACTTCCAACCCCCCCTTGTGAAAGGATGAATAAATACCGATGGATTTATCGCAGAAATCCCAGACCAATATCGAATATATGATCGAAGCCATCAAGAATAAGCTGCGCATGGCAAGCGGCGCCGCTATGCAGTCCTCCGCTTTCTCCGTGGAGCAGTATGAAGATCTTCATGACATTTATGAAATGGTGATGAACAAGCCCAATCTCAGTATTTCAGAGGTTGAAGCGGTTGTTTCGGAGCTTGGACGGCTGCGCAGCTCCTGAATTGTCAAACCTGAAGCAGCTAAAGTAAACGCAGATTGTGGGCCCGGGCTCATAATCTGCGTTTTTTTTGCGCGGCCCCCCTTGCAGATCTTACTGTGGTTTGCGGCAGTTCTCCAGCTTTTATTATAATAAAAACGTCTACCGACGTATATTCACAGAAGACAGACCGCGTTTAGCAGTAGTTTTTATTACGATTCTGGAGGATGCCAGCAAAAATGAATCGTCATACCACCCATTATTACCGTTATCTTCGTCGTATTGCCCTTGCAGTGCTCATCATACCTTGCATCCTTTGCATGCTTGTACTCCTCGCCAGAATGATCGGAACAGAACCGCTGCTCCGGCTGGATGTATGGCTGCAGTCCTTAATATTTCCCGTCTCCGGTGACGTCCTTCACCGCCTTCTCCCGGCAGCCCTTTTTATTACAACACCCGGTTCCTTCTGGGTTACCCTGCTTGCAGCGCTTGCTTCTGCCTTATGGTTCTGGCTCGGAAGAAAAAACAGGATCACCGCGTTTTCCGTTCTGGTCAGCTTTACAGCCATGTGGAGTCTGAACTCCCTCGTCAAGTTGCTGCTTCAGCGCGACCGGCCAAGCCTGCAGCATCTGACCGAAGCGGGAGGTTACAGTTTTCCCAGCGGACATGCCATGGTCGCCATGGGCTTTTACGGAACGCTCTTTGCGATCTGGGCCATGCACAACCGCAATCACGGCCGCTCCATTTCTTTTCCTCTCGTTGCTGGAGCTTTATTGATATTGCTGATCGGCCTGAGCCGTATCTATCTTGGCGTTCATTATCCGAGCGACGTGGCTGGAGGATATATTGCAGGAGCCCTCTGGCTATGGTTTACATTGCCTCCCCTGTATACATGGATTCAGGACAGCCGCACCCCGGGAAAATGGTAGGCTTGGACGCATCATGCCATTTCGACTCCTGTTTCAGCCGGCAGCACTGCGTTTAATACGAAGGTAAGCGAAGGTGATACAAATCTTGAAGGAGTGATTGAGATGAATAAAGCGGAAACTCAGTATCCGGCACAAAGCGGTTCCACATTTGCCAAAGGGATATTTATCGGCGGTCTTCTTGGAGCGGTCGCTGCACTGCTGTTCGCACCAAAACCCGGACGCGAGCTGCGCAGCGATCTGTCCGATAAGATGACGACAGTAACAGACAGAACCAAAGACTATGCTGCTATGGTAGGAGCCAAGACGAAGGACACAGCTTCGATGGTGGGCGGCAAGGCAACGGATTTGGCCAAAACCGTAACCGCAAAAACATCCGATGTTGCTAAAACCGTCGCCGAGAGCAAAGACAAAATCGCATCAACCGCAAAACAGGCTTCCGAAGAAGTGATGGAAGAAGCCGTCAAAGCAGATAAAGACGTTATGAATGCTGCGCGGGGATAACATTCATGGGCAAAGTCAGCAAAGAAAGCATGCCTGCCTATGAGGTGGACGAGCATCCCTTTGAACTGCGCCATGAGGTCAAAAGGCTCAACGCCCGGCTGGATCAATTGGCGGATGCCCTGGAAAAATCCCAGTTTCGCGATATGATTGAAAACTACTCCAATCCAAAAAAGCGCATTATCAGCAATTTAACGGCAGGCATCGCGAGAGGGCTGGGCCTGTCCCTTGGCACCATTTTGATTATCTCTTTGTTAGGCTGGCTGCTGTCCTTCCTGGTGCAGCTCAATCTTCCCGGTATCGGCAGCTTCCTGGCCGAGCTGCTGAAGTATGTGGAAGCAGCCAGAAACAGCTGAATAATATACAGGGACCTCTCAACAATTTCTTTAATGAGGGGCCTTCTTTTGCACGAAGCAGCGGAGAGGACGAAGCAATTCCGGAAAAGCGGCAGCGTTCGCCTTTGGCCCGAAGGGTCAACAGCGATTGTAGGAATGCTTCGTTCTCGGAGCGTCTCACAACATACGAAAGTAACGCCTCAGGATTTTCAGTGCCTAATTCAAATGTTCCTCTCTTTTTTGCCCGCCCGCAGCAGGTCTCCTGTGAAGCCTTTTTTCCTCATCCATATGTACATGCCGGCCATGCTGATCAGGGTCGTTATCATCACCACTGTGAAGCCCCAGGGTGTCTTGATCCATGGCAGATTTTCAAAATTCATGCCCCAAATCGCTCCGACTACCGTTGCAGGGGTAAAGACGGCCGTCACAATCGTCAGGGTCTTCGTGATTTCATTGCCCCGGAAACCCGAGATGGCGTTATCTATAGAGATGAGTGTATCAATCTCCCGCTCATAGTGCTCGAATAAACGCTGCATGCGTTCAACCCGGTAAAGCATCCGCTGAAAGAACGGATTATCGTCCAGAGCATCGAGATACGCTTCACGTGATGCCGAAATCAGCTCCTGAAACGGTACAAACATATTGCTCCAATAGAGTAGCTCAAAGCGGGAATCCAGTATTTTGTCCATCAGCGTTCTGGCGTTCTTCTTCTTCATGCTCTCTTCCAGGGGCCGCAGATTGAGCTCAAAATGATCCATCCCATTCTGAAAATAATGCAGCAGAATCCGTACCAGGACAAAAAGTCCGTCCGCCCCGCTCCCGCACTCGTCCAACATGCGCATTCTGTCTTCCGAGCTCATAAACATTCTGGTCCTCTGATCCAGATTAAGTGTCACCAGCCGTCTGCCATGAACAAAAAAATGAAACATGCTGGCACTATAGTTGCTGGTAAGGCTTTCTTTAACCGAATACTGCAGCGTTCCGAAGAGCATCGGATCCCTTCCGTCCAGATAGTGAACGGACAAGTAGTTGGACTCTGCTTCTTGAATCACTTCCAGCCATGCCCCTGTCTCGGGCATCTCTTCTTCCAGCGCAGTCAGAATCGGGGTCGACCATGCATCGGTTTCAATGTCCCACCATTCCCATGCCCCTTTATTGAACTTATGTTTATAATATTCCGGTACGCGTTTACTCAAGAATCCCCCTCCTGATCAAAATATTCTTAAAAGGACACCCTTATCCAGTCACAGAATAATGGGTGTCCTTTATGTCGGGCATACAGGGTCATAACAGCATAATATATTCTGTTTCATAAGGGAGAATTGGACATTATGCGCTTCAGCTTCTCGGTTGCTCTTTTCTGAATCCGCGAAACGCTCATCTGGGACACGCCAAGCTTCTGGGCGATCGCCCTTTGAGATTGTCCATCCTGAAAAGCCAGCAGCAGCACCTGCTGCTCCTGCTCCTTCAACTGGCTGAGTGCCTGCTGAAGATCCATACGCTTCTCAACCGTATCAAAATCGTTCGTATCCGAGCTGATCAATTCCCCGAGTGTTGCGGCACTTTCATCCTGCGACAGCGGAGAATCAAGAGAGACGTAATGATAGCATTCACGTCCAGCCAGCACCTCAATCGTCTCCTCGACCGGGAGATCCAGATATTCGGCAATCTCCTTGACGTCCGGAGAACGCTCCAGCTTGACGGTCAGTTCGTCTATGGCGTGCTGTATGAGGGCACCCTTCTCCTTGATCCGGCGCGGAACCTGAATATACCATGATTTATCACGGAGAAAGTTCTTCATATGCCCGATCATGCTCTTCATGGCATAGGGCTCGAAGGGAATCCCAAGCTTGATATCGTATTGCTGCAGAAGACGCACCAGGGCCATTTGACCGGTTTGATACAAGTCCTCGTACAGGTCAGGCCTGTTCCGGGCAATTTTCCCAGCCGCCATTTTGACCATAGGCTCGTACTTTTTGATCAGCACGGTGGCAATCTCATTATCCTTGGTTTGTTGGTACTCCCAGATCAAACCAACGGCTTCATCCATGGACTCTGGGGGAGTTACCTTTTCCTTCATACCTTCTCCTCACTTTTTGTCATGCGTTTCACAAGGATGACTTCCGTACCCTGCCCTGCCTTGTTAATCACGTTGACGTCATCCATAAGCGCCTGCATAAGATAAAAGCCCAATCCGCCAACCTGGACGTCATCCAGTTTTTTATCATGAAGTGTTGCTCCGGTACCCGTGCCATTCATCCGCTCAAAGCTCTCCCCTTGATCTTTTACACGGATGCTTAGCTCGGTATCATTAAATTCGAAGCTTACCTCAACAAACCCTCCTTTTTGGCTATATGCGTACAATACGGAGTTATTACAAGCCTCGGATACAGCTACTTTCATATCTTCGATTTCTTCATAGGAGAACCCCATCTTGGAGGCAATGCCATACAGATTCAATCTCACAATATCCACAAAATCAGCGGTCGCCGGCAAATTTAACACTATTTTCTGAACTTCACCATTCATCCTCTTTTCGATCCTTTCCTATTGGGAATTCTCCTATGAAGCAAAGAACTTGGCGATACCCGTCATATCGAAGAGCTTTTGAATCCGAACCGGTACCTCTTCAACCATGAAGCGTGCTTCCATGCCGTTCCTTGCCTTTAAAATCGACAGCAGAATGCCAATCCCCGTACTGTCAATATACTTCAAATCCTTCATATTCATAATCAAATCCTGCCCGGCTTCCTCCACCAGGGGTTCCATGATCAGACGGAAATCGGGCGCTACCGACAAGTCCAGCTCACCGCTTAAATAAACGGTGCATGCTCTGTCACGCAATTCAATTTTGGCGTTAAACTTATCCGTTTTATTGGTATTCATATAGGCCTCTCCCCCCGAAAAATAGTTTCTTTATTCATAACCCGTTATGTCAGTTTTTGAAACAAAAACGGGGAATTCCACTCCTCCCGCTGCTCATCCTCAGGCATCGGCTCCTGATGCAGCCCCATTTGCACAGTGAACATAAATGTCGCCCCCTGCCTGGAGGTTGTATCCAGCCGAATATCACCGCCCATCATCTGAATAAGGTTTCTGCAGATGGCCAGTCCAAGCCCGGTTCCTCCGTATTTGCGCGTCATGGAGGAATCCAGCTGCGAGAAAAACTGAAACAATTGATCCGCTTTGTCGGGAGGAATGCCGATCCCGGTATCCTTTACCGTAAATTCCAGGGTGACCTTGCCCTTGCCCGACTCCCCGGCAGACACCCGTAAATGGACGCCCCCCTGATCGGTAAATTTAATAGCGTTAGAGATCAGGTTGATCAGCACCTGGCGCAAACGCGCCATGTCACCGAACACCACATTCGGAACACCAGACTCCACATGGAAACCCAGCTCCAGATTCTTTTTTCCGGCATCCCTGGAGAAAAGGCTGAACACCTCCTGAATACAGGAATTAAGCTCAAACGGATGCTCTTCAAGCTCCATTTTGCCGGATTCCAGCTTGGTAAAAACAAGAATATCATTGATGACAGCCACCAGCGCATCTGCACTGCGGCGTATAATATCACCGTATTCCCGCTGCTCATCCTTCAGTTCCGTTTCCATCAGCAGGTCAATCATGCTGATGACTCCATTCATCGGGGTACGGATTTCATGGCTCATCATGGCCAGAAACTCGGTTTTGGCTTTCGCGGCAACCTCCGCCACTTCCTTGGCGGTTATCAGCTCCTGGTTCATCTTCTCCAGCTCCAGCGTTTTTTGCTGCAGCAGCATGGACTGGGTTTTCAATCGTTTGTTGGTCAGGTACATTTGCACGAAGCCTTCAATTTTCGACTTTAGAATTTGTGGAATAAAGGGCTTCACCATGTAATCGATTCCGCCCGCGGAATATCCCGCAAACAGATGCTCCGCTTCCTTGCTGTTGGCAGAAATGAAGATGATCGGGATGTCCTTCGTCTTCTCTCTGGCTTTAACCAGCTTGGCTGTTTCAATACCGTCCATCCCCGGCATTTGCACGTCAAGCACGATAACGGCAAAATCATCCTTCAGCAAACAGCGCAAGGCCTCTTCACCCGAAGTTGCCTTGACGAGATTATACTGTTCATTCTCAAGAACCGCTTCCAGTGCAAGCAGGTTCTCCGGTCGGTCATCTACCAGCAAGATATGAATTGGTTCATGCAACCCCATAGAATCCTCCTGAGCTCTCTATTTAATCTTCCGGTATATTTTCTCTACCCGGTCAAGCGGCTCGTAAAAGTCGCTGTAATCCGTGAAATGGATAGACTCCTTCGCCCCCAGCACCAGCACGCCAAAGCGGCTCAGGCTTTCATGAAACAAACCGTGCACCTGATTCCGCAGCTCATCGTTGAAATAGATCATGACGTTGCGGCAGAAAATGACGTTGAACTCATTGAAGGACCGGTCTGTAGCCAGATTATGCTCCGCAAAAATCATATTTTTGCGCAGGAAAGGATGAAACATGACCGAGTTATATTTGGCTGTGTAATATTCCGAGAATGACTGTGCTCCGCCGGAGATCAGGTAGTTTTTGGTATACAGCTTCATTTTATCGATTCCGTAAACCCCTTCTTTGGCCTGCTGCAGCGACCTGGCATTCATATCGGTGGCATAAATGCGCGCCTTGTCATAAAGCCCCTCTTCATGCAGCATAATCGCCATCGAATACACCTCTTCACCGGTCGAACAGCCCGCATGCCAGATTCTGATATACGGGTATGTGCGCAACATCGGAATGATCTTCTGACGGAAGGTGCGAAAGAGCTGCGGGTCCCGGAACATCTCCGTGACCGGAATGGACAAGCTTTGCACCAGTCTCTCCAAGCAGGCACGATCGTGCAATACCTTCTCCTGCAAACCCGATATGGACTTTACACCTTCCGACTGGACACAGTGATGAATGCGGCGCTTCAGCGAGGGAAGGGCATAATTTCTGAAATCATAGCCATACAAACGGTGTATACCCTCAATCAGCAGTTCCAACTCAATTTGCTCCCGTTCATCCGCATTCAGTCTCCCTTCCTCTTCAGATTTTCCTTCCGCCAGATCTCTCGCTGTCATATACTCGCTCCACTTCCTAAAGGTTTTACATGCTGCCGGTTCAATTCCGTTCCGTTTATATCTATTACCCCGAAAAGCCGGCTACGAATACAGCCACACTCTCATTAATGATAAGAGCTGATCCGTTTGAACCGGTTTTTTGACATAATCCGAGGCCCCTGCCTCAATGCACTTCGCCCGGTCTTCCTTCATGGCCTTCGCCGTAAGCGCAATAATAGGCAGCCTCTCGTATTCCGGCATGTTCCGGATATGTCCCATCGTCTCGTAGCCATCCATTTCAGGCATCATCATATCCATGAGAACCAGATCGAACTTCGTATCTCCTTGGAGTAGCTCCAGAGCTTCCTTGCCGTTCTCCGCAAAGGTGACGTTCATGCGGTAGCCCTCCAGCACACTCGACAAGGCGAATATGTTGCGGATATCATCATCGACAAGCAAAATGTTTTTCCCTTCAAACAATTCCTCTTTGTTGTACAGCTTTTGCAGAATGCGGCGCTTGTCCTCCGGCAAATTGGCTTCCACCCGATGCAGGAACAGCGTCGTCTCATCCAGCAGCCGTTCCGGAGATTTGACATCTTTGATGATGATGGACTCAGCATATTTGCGCAGACGCATTTCCTCCTTGCTGTCCAGCTCCTTGCCTGTGTAAATAATGATCGGCAGATCGCTCAGGCTCTCATCATCCCGGATGCGGTCCAGCAGATCAAAGCCGGTCATGTCCGTCAGCACCAGATCGAGCACCATACAGTCATAGTGCTGGCTTTTCAGCTCATCCAGTGCTTCTTTGCCGGTAGAAACGGCTGTAATGGCGACATCATCATGCTCGATAAGTTCAATGATGGATTGCCGTTGGGTATCATTGTTCTCCACGACCAGCAGCCGCTTCAGCTTGCTGTCCATGTAAGATGAGATTTGGGCAAAAGCCTTGTCCAGGCTTTCTTTGGTTGAAGGCTTCTTCAGATAAGCAATGGCCCCCATCATCAAACCCTGCTTGACATCATCAATCACCGAAATGACATGCACCGGGATATGCCTTGTAGCAGAATTGCTCTTCAGCTCGCCCAGAATGGACCATCCGTCCATCACAGGCAGCTGAATATCCAGAATAATAGCGTCAGGAAGGTAGGTTTTTGCCATTTCAAGCCCCATGTCTCCCTGCAGGGCAGACAATGCTTTGTAGCCGCGCTTTCTAGCCATTTCAATCAGGATATTCGCAAAATTCACGTCATCTTCGATGATCAGCAATACTTTATCCTTGGGCCCAATCTGCTCCCGGTCATCTTCCAGCTTGGGTGTATCCGGTACAGGCTGCTCCCTGTCAGGCTTTCTGCTCACTTCTAAAAGGAAGCGACCCTCCCTGATCCTTTGCATATCAGGGTCAATCATCGGAGCCGCTTCTCGTCTTGCGTACTCGCTCACCGCAGGTCCGCTCGCGGCATCATCCGGCACCTTCGCTGTAGTCTCCACAGGCAGGTACAGCGTAAAGCAGCTTCCTTCTCCCTGCAAGGACTCAACCTCGATGCCGCCGCCAAGCAAGCGGGACAGCTCGCGGCTGATGGACAACCCGAGACCGGTACCACCGTATTTGCGGCTCATAGTCCCGTCTACCTGCTGGAACGCCTCAAAGATCAGATCCGTTTTGTCCGGCGCAATGCCGATGCCGGTATCACGAACAGACAGTGCAAGATAAGGCTGGTTCTCATTCAGATAGGCCGGCAGCTCTTCCTTGTCCGCCTCGGCTATCGTAAATTCCACCGAACCGGACGATGTGAACTTGAAGGCATTGGACAGCAGGTTGCGTATAATTTGCTTCACACGGTATCCGTCGCTGATGATGGCTTGCGGAAGCCTGCCTTCCCTTTTGCTCACCAGCTGCAGTTCTTTTTTGGCCGCTACCGGCGCAAAGTTTTGCTCAACAAACTTCTCAAGTCCCTCCAGGCTGACGGATTCATAATTGATGTCCATCTTTCCGGCGTCTACTTTGGACAGGTCCAATATTTCGTCGATCATTTTAAGCAAATCGGCCCCTGACATATAGATAGTCTGGGCGTACTCGACCTGCTTCGAATTCAGATTAGCATCCCTGTTCTCGGACAGCAACTGGGACAGGATGAGCAAGCTGTTCAGGGGTGTGCGCAGTTCATGCGACATGTTCGCCAGAAACTCCGATTTGTACTTGCTGGTTACGGCAAGCTGCATCGCCTGCTGCTCAAGCTGCGCACGCGCCTTCTCGATCTCCAGGTTCTTCTCTTCCACTTCCTGAACCTGTTCCTCCAGCACTCTTGTCTTGGCCATCAGCTCTGTATTGAAATGCTCCAGCTCTTCCTGCTGCCGCTGCAGCTCTTCCGACTGGCACTGCAGCTCCTCCGTGAGCGCCTGCGATTCGCGCAGCAATTGTTCCACGCGCAAACGGCGCTGAACGTTGTTAAGAATAACGCCAAGATTCATCACCAGCTGTGAGAACAGCCTCTGCTCAAGCTCCCCGAACGGCTTGAATGCTGCCAGCTCGGCTACGCCAAGCAGCTCGTCCTCGAACACGATCGGATAAATCATAATGCCGGTCGGCTGCGCTGCCCCAAGCGAGGAACTGACGGATAAGTATCCTGGTGGCGCCTGATCCAGGATCACCGGTTTATGATCCATAGCGCTCTGGCCAATCAGCCCTTCCCCGAGCATGAACTCTTCCTTTCTTAACATCGATTTACCCGTCCCTGCGTAAGAGCCGAAAGCAAATAACCGATCAGACTGCTTCTCTTCATCCAACAAATAAATAGAGCCATAACTGGCGCCCAGAATAGGCGTGAATTCACTGATAAACATCTGAGCGATTTGCTCGCGTGAATTCACGCCCCGCAGCAGTTCCGTAACACGTGCCGTATTATTGCTGAGCCAGGTCTGGTCCTGCTGCGACTGGATAATGGATTGCTCCAGCTGACGTTTCTCCTCCAAATCGTCGGCCATTTCTTTGAACACCTGCGCAATTTGGCCGATTTCGTCTTTGGAGGTTACCCTCAGCCGCCTGATGGCTTTAAAACGTCCTTTGCCAAAGCCGTTAATCATCAGCGCCACAGTGTTAAGTCCGCGCGTAATGCTCGGAAGCACCCAGAGAATGATCAGCAGAGACAATAGCAGACCGGCAGCCATAATGAGGGTTGACGTTTGGATGGCTTCGCGGAACACCTCTCTGGAAGCCGCTATTTCGTTGTCCACCTCGGTATCCTGATAATTGGAGAGCGTATTAATTCCCTCCACTACAGCTTCCTGGGCAACCAGCCCTGTACTGTTCCTGTACGCATTGGCTTGATCATAATCTCCTTGCCCAAGAAGCTGCATAAGGTGGGCTTCATATTGTTTAAAGCTTTCCCATGAGGTTTCCACATTGTCTATCAGCACCTGTTCAGAGGCGGAGGAGGGGCTCCCTTTAATCGCTTCAAAAGTAATATCCCCTGTGGCAATCATCTGATCCAGCTGCTGCTTTCCTTCGGGAACGGAAGCGCCGGGGTTGAGCAACAAATTAACCATAACTATAGCCATATCATTCACCTGGCTGCGGATCATGGCAGTCTGACGGACCTTCAAATAACGGTCTTCGTATACTTTGCCCAGTTGGCTATTCATTGTACCCAAACGGTCATAACCGATCAGAGTCAGCACGATCATGACCGCCATCAGCACCCCGAAGCCGATGAGCAGCTTATTTCTGATTTTCATGCCGAAGCCTCTCCTTCTTTCAACGAAATCCACACCAGACATTTATCGTCATCGCGATCCAGTGGCACTTCCACTTCAAAGAAAGCCTTCCGCATGACGTCCTCTTCCCACTCACGATAGTCGCGCAAATGATGAATCAAATATTGCAGCTGCTGTTCATGATCCCCTTCCACTGCTTCGAGCAACCCGTCCGTATACAGCGCAATCCGCTCACATCCCTCGTAGTGAATCGTTTCCGCCTGGACTTCGATTTTGTCGAACAGCCCCACCGGATAGCAGACGCTGTCCAGCGTGGTGACATTTCCGTCCTTCCCGATCATCAGTCCCGGGGGATGCCCGGCGTTAACATAGTCGATGCGCTTCATCCGCGTATCGATCACCATATAAATGGCGGTAAAGTAGTACTGAACCAGTTGCTTGCCAAGATCCAGCTGATTAAAGCGGCGGTTCAGCTCCTGAATCACTTTCACGGGATCCACGTAAGTAGTAACGGTGTCTTTGAGGACCGATGCGATGAACATACAGAACAGGGAGGAAGAAATGCCGTGTCCCATCATATCCAGCAGAATGACGGCATAACGCCCGTCCCCCAACGGATACCAGGAATATAAATCTCCGGCAAGCTCAAAAGACGGCTGGTACAAAGCGTGAATATGCACGAGCGGATCCTGTATGGCTGGACTGAGTACGGCCTGCTGCACCATCGCGGCCAGCTTGAGTTCGTCCTGAATCCGCTGGTCCCTTTCCCTATGCCAGTCCTTCTCCTGCTTCAGACGCAACGCCAGCCGGATTCTTGCCATTAGCTCCACTTTATTGATCGGCTTGGTTACGTAATCCATGGCTCCCGCATCCAGCGCCTCGGCCAGCTTTTTCGAATCGCCGATCGCTGTCACCATAATGATCGGGATGTCCTTGAGATGCTCGTATTGCTGGACGATATTGCAGGCTTCTATGCCGTCCATTTCGGGCATCATCATATCAAGAAGTATCAAATCAATATCCGAAGGGTGGGGATGGATTTCAACCGAACGATCCTCCAGGCCCAAATATTTGAACATTTCCGCAGCTGAGGTGGCGGAGACCACATCCCTATAGTTTTCCTTCTTCAATATCTCCCGGATAATGATCACATTCGTCGGATTGTCGTCTACGATTAAAATTCTCATCTCTCTCTCCTTCTTCATTTGAGACTGAAGCTGACATAAACATAGATAAGGAATGAGACGAGCGTGCCCCATTCCTTATCTATGTTTACGGATGATGCCGGGTAATACCTGGCAGAGCAGCCGGTTTGAATCAGGATTTTTTGGCAATCACAAGCACTTTGCCAAGATCAAGCTCTTTTTCATAAAATGCCGCTTCGGCTTCAGTAAAGCCCATCGACACGATTTTGGCTCGCAGCTCGTCGCCGCGTGAGCGGAACAGGTTGGCCAGAGAGTCAAACATGCCTTCTTCCTTCATGCCAATTTCTTGTGCATCCGCTGTCCCGGCAATACGGTCCGTACGGTCCTGGCTATGCGCCAATACAAACACGTCTTCATAACGATAGCCTGTACTGCGCAGTTCCTTAACCGTGTCTACGGCCTGCACCCCGTTTTCCACCACTTTTGCATAAGCCTGTGCATTCGTCGAATTCATCGTTCTCACTCTCCTTAACAGTATTCTGGTTTCACTGTTTGGGCCGGCTCAGGTACGTTGTATCATTAACCTGCTGCAGCGATTTTGAAACATTTACTGAGAATTTTCAGCAAAAAACTCCACGGCCTGCAGCTCTCCGCTCACCGGGTCCGTATAAACTTTGATAGCTTTGTGCCCACGGATGTACACATCCCCGTCTTCTGCCGCAAACTGAACACGCCCCAGTTCCTGAGCAAGCGTGCCCCGGTTCAGCGGCAGCCAACGGTCATTGATTTTGACCCGCTTGACTTCCGGGTCCACATGCACGTAATCGACATACCCGTACCGGATGCCTACCACGGCGTCAGCATAATGGTATTCGGTTGAGCGAAGCAGCCAGTCTTTCGTAACCTGTAGTGGTTTTCCCTTTTTATGCAGAACATCTTCTTCCCGGTCATCAAGCGAGATACCATTCAGCGTAATGAACCGGGACATAGAGGAATGCTTCGGAACCGTTGCCACCGCGTGCACCGCCTTGTCTGCGGCCGGCGGCGGAGCAGCAGTCTGAACCGCGTCCGCTCCGGAAAAAGGAGAAAGCAAAGCTGCAAGCATCATCAGTTGGATCAACATCATTCTGCTCACCCTTTCAATGAGTTTCATTGCTTCCGGTAGTGCGGATTCACCGGCGGTTTATCTGCTGCGCATTCTGCTCCATGCCCCGGCCGCAATGTCCACATAGGCCAGCCAGTTTCTCGCTTTACCGGATTTGCCGTACACCGCATCATAGCTTTGGAACGTGCGGTCTGGTGGCTGGGACGGGCTTGCCGGCACCCGTTCCTTTGCTGCGGTGCGGGCCGTTTTCGTCTTTTGCAGCTTGGACATGAACGTCGTGGACAGTTGCTTGCCCGCTGCCGTGATTTCCGCCAGGACATCCCCCAGATTTTTTACCGTGGTCACGACCGGATCGATCTGCTTCATTTTGTTTTCCACGTCCACCGTGATGTCGTTCGCATGTCGCAGCATCTGTTTGACCTCATAGCTTAATTCATCAATCGTTTTTTGCACCTCTTGCAACGTATCTGTTACCTTCTCCAATGAATCCGAAGCTGATCGAAGAGTTCTGACCATAAAAAATACAAGCACCGCAAACGCGACCGCGATCATAAAAATACTGATTTGTGTTAGCATAGCCTAACCTCGCTTTCCTGTCGCAGATGTCTTCGTTCCCCTTGTACTGCTTAGTTACCCCTACCATTAGGGCACGAAACAAACGATATGCGAAACGATATGCGAAACGATATGCGAAACGATATGCGAAACGATATGCGGGCTATAGCCCAGAAGTGCAAGTCCTCTGCCGGAAAGATATACTGCACAAAAAAAGCCCTGAACTCAGGCGGACATAGACCCGCCAAAGCCAGAGCTTTGCTGTGATTGTTTACTTTAAAATCCGGTCGGCCACACTGCCCCCAAACAGGAAATGATCCTGCCAGGTTTTGCTGAAATCGGTGACCTTCACGCCTCCGGCAGCCGCCGAGAACGTATGCAAAAGCTGGTTGTTCCCCAGGTAAATCGCTACATGCGAAATGGTGGAATTCGGCAGGCCAAGCCCTGCTTCGGCTTCCGCCCTTGAGCTTGCATAGTCGAAGAATACCAGATCCCCGCGCTTCAAAAGGGAAATGTCGTACACTGGCTCGCTGTTCTGCTGAACCCAACTGCCTTGCTGGCGGGAATCCGCCGGAAGCTGGTAGCCCAGCCCCTCCAGAAAAATTTGCCGGATAAAGTCCGAGCAGTCAAACGTATCCGTCGTGTTCCGGTCTGAACCGAATTCATACGGGGTACCCAAATAACTCATTCCGGTGGCGATGACCGTTTCGGTCGCCTCGGACACGTCCGTTCCGGTGTAAGCAGGCTCAATCTGCTTCACCGGCGGAGCGGAAAGAACAGGCTCACTCCAGGAGGAAGCAGCAGACAATGAAGAGGCAGGAGCCGGAGAGGACCCAAGGATGCCTCCCTTCTTCAGAAACTTTTCCGAAGAACTGACATAACCGCTCAGACCGCTGAAAGTCTGCACCTTATACCAGTAAGGGTCGGTTGTATCAAGAATGGAGACCACCTCACCCGTTCCAAGCACGCCCAATACAGCGGACTGCGTGGACGGCTGTCCGCGCAAATTGACGGTAGTCTGAATCGTCCCCGTCTGGCCGGCTTGTCCGGATAAAGCAGTGGCCGTTGAATTCACTGTCACATTGACGAAAGCTAATGAACCGGCAGGCTTCTGCGGGGCGGCTGCTGTGGCAGGGACGTTTAGTGTTGGTGAAGACGCGCTCCTGCCGATCTTTATGTATTGAGAGGAACTGCTTGTGTACCCCGTTAATCCGGCGGCTGTCTTTACTTTGTACCAATAATTGTCCGCCTGTCCGAGGATGGTGACCGTCTCACCCTGCTTTAGAAAAGCGGCGGTTCCACTGTCCATCGAAGGTGCCGTTCGCAAACGGACGGCGGTTTGGATCACGGCACTCTGTTCGGAAGAAGCAGCAGCCGAGGCAGGGCCGGAGAATGCAGTATCCGTAATAATGCCTATTACCGAAGAAGCGAGCAACAGGGTTAAAGCGCTTTTTTTCATGCGTGACCTCCATGCTTTCCGCAGCTTTATTTGCTAAATTCCAACATGATTTCTCTCAATTATAACTAAAGTATGGAGGAATCCGACATAGTTCTTATGACCCATTACCTTTTGTTGTGTTATCCCCCACGCTCAGCATAACTCCGGCAATGATCAATATCCCGCCAATCCAATCGTAAATATGCATGACCTCCGCAAGGAACACAGACGAAAATAATACGCCGAATAGAGGAACCAAGTTCATCAGCGTCACAGCCGTACTGGAGCTGAGTCCGCGCAGCCCGTAATTATAGAGCATAAATGCTGCCACCGAGCAGAAAATCCCCAGATAAAGGAGCATCCATAGCGACTCCGCAGTTGGCGCCTGCCATCTGGACCTTTCGAGCAGGGCAAGCGGGATAAATGCAATCGTTCCGGTGATGGTCTGGTAAAATGAAACGGTGACCATCGAATAACTGCTGACCACTTTGCGTGTTGTAAAGTTGTAGGCAGCAAATACAACGCCGGCAGCAATCAAAATCAGGTTGCCTGTCAGCTGCCCCGAGCCGGCTCCCGGACTACCGCCTGAAATCTGGTATACCCCCGCTATAGCCATTACAATCCCCAGCCCCTTCAGCCAGGAAATTTTCACACGGTAAAATATAAATTCAAGCAGTGCGGTAATAGCCGGATAAGAAGCGACAATCAGCGCGGCGCTTGAAGCTGTTGTCAGTTCAAGTCCGATATTCTCCAGTGCGAAATAGAGCGTTGTTCCCAGCATTCCGCTCAATGCCATCCACCCCAGATCCTTCGGTGCGGGTAAGGCAAATTCTTTTCTGACCAGCATCACTACTCCCAAAATGACCGAAGCTATGAGAAAACGGGCTGCCCCCAATGTAAGAGGAGGAAAGGAATGATAAGCGATCTTGGTCCCTACAAATGAGGTGCTCCAAATCAATATGGCAACAACAGCGGCGGTCAAGTAAAGGCTTCTGCTGCTTTGTGCTTGTTCCATACCCGGCTTTCGGGCATCAGTTGAAGTATCCATGCTCTACCTCCTGGCTATTATGACTATAATAATTAGTAGCTACTTATGTAGTCACTAAATAAAAGGTATAGCATTGGCAGGATAGGGTGTCAAGTGTAATAATGGAGTATAATCGGATAAACGAACGAAAATGGGCTTTGCGCGAAGCGAGGATCAGGAGGTTCTAGAATGAAATCAGAAATCATCAAAATGCTGCAGGATTTGAATTTTACTGAATATGAAGCCAAAGCATATTTGGCACTGCTTGATAAATCGCCTTTATCGGGGTATGCGATTTCTTTGAATTCAGGCGTGCCCCGCTCCAAAATTTATGAGGTGCTGAGCGTCCTGGTGGAGCGCGGTGAGGTGATGGTCAGCCACGAAGACCCGTCATTGTATACCCCGCTGCCGCCACAGGAGCTGATCCGGCTGAAAAAAAGCAAAATGGAATCCTCTTTTGAGGCTGCCGAAGCAGCGCTCTCCCACTACTCCTATGTTTCTCTGAACCGGGAAAATATTTGGAATATCACCGGATATGAGGCCATATTGAGCCGTACGAAGGAAGCGATCCACCGGGCGGCCGGGCGGATTTTGCTGGAGATCTGGACGGAGGAAGCACAGCTGCTGGAACCGGAGCTACGGGAGGCGGCAGAGCGGGGCGTAGAGATTCTGATTGTCGTATACGGAGAACTGGAATTCGATTTTGCGCAGGTATATCCACATGATTCGAGTGAGGAGATTACGCAGGAATACGGCGGCCGCTGGATTGTGGCAAGCACTGACGACCGCGAAGTGGTCGCAGGCATCGTGTCCCTCGGCACCGACAGCCGCGCCGCCTGGACGATGCACCCCGGCCTCGTCATGCCGATCACCGAGGTCATCATCCATGATCTGTACATCTACGAGATGCTGCAGGCGCATCGCGAAACGCTAGAGCACACCTTCGGCCCCAATCTGATCGAGCTGCGAAAAAAATATAATTTCGGACCATCCGGCTACAGCATGGCGGTAAGGTTGGGGCTAGGAAAATAACACTATTCACTCATCCGCAGCAAAATGGATCCCTGCATCCCGCCGGGCCTGGCAGGCTATGTCAATCACCGATACCGAATGGCGGAGATTCTTATAGCATTGGTCATAATCACCGGAACGGAACATTTCTGCAAAGGCCACAAACTCGTTGACCATATGGTTCTGTGCTTTATTAAAATTGCAGGCTCTCTTGTCCTGCCCAATATTCACAATAACCGAATCGGCCAGATTAGGCGGACTGTCCAGCCGGATAAGGCCCTTTTCGCCCTGGATCGTAATGAAGCCGTCGCTATCGGAATCCTTGGAGCCGCAGCATACTGCGAGACTTTGGTCATAGCGGAGAGTAACAATACCAGAGGTGTCTATTCCGTTATGCCCGATATTTGCAACATAGCGCACCTCCTGAGGCATTCCCAATAACCCGGCAACAAAATGGAGATTATAAATATTAAGATCATACAGCGCTCCGCCTGAGTAATAAGGATCGAATGCCGGCAGAACCGTTCCGGTCGCATATTCGGAGTATCTGCTGGACACCTTGGAGAAATTGCTTTGAATAAGCTTAATATCACCAATCAGAGGCAGCTGCTCCTTGATAAATTGATAATTAGGGGAATAGAGCAGTGTTATAGCCTCGAAGAGAAACAAGTTTTTTTCCCGCGCAAGCTTCTCCAGCGTTAATGCTTCCTGGAATGTAGAAGTAAAAGGCTTTTCCACGATCACATGCTTGCCCGCCTCCAAAGCTTTTTTGGCATATTCATAATGAAGACTGTTAACGATACCGATGTAAATAAAATCAATGTCGCCATTCTGAAGCATGGCTCCGTAATCGGTATATATTTTTCCAATGCCGTACGTTTTGGCGAGTTCTTCGCCTTTTTCAATCCCCTGTTCACGGACGCAAATCGCTGTGCATTCTATAGAATCAATTTCCTGTAACGCATCCAGGCAAAATCTCACAATCATTCCGCTGCCTGCAATTCCAATGTTCATCACTTCAGCTCCTTAGGCAATACAATGGTTAAAGATGTCGAGCTTTATTATAGTTCGCCGCATTTAATTGTGAATGCATCCGGCCAAGATTATAATTAAAGTACGGTAATTCTAGTTATATGCCGTTACAACAGCGTACCTTAGGTAACGAAAAGCCATTTCTGAAGAAAGGTTTGGCTTTGTCAGGAGGATTCACACATGCTCCAAAAACTGATCAAAATGGATAATATGTCTGATTCCGAGCGGGCCATTGCGCAATACATGATCGACAATAAAGAAAAGGTTCTGCACATGACCATCCATCAGCTTGCCAGGGAGACCTATTCTTCCAACCCAACGATTATCCGTTTGTGCAGAAAGCTCGGAGTGGACGGGTTTCGGCAGTTTAAAATCGTACTTTCCTCTGAATTGGAACGGCATTACGATGAACTATATCCCGTAGACGTAAATATGCCTTTTCGAGAAAAAGAAAGCTCCATGGACATTGCCAGGAGGATCCGTGAGCTCAGCCAGCAAACACTGCTGGATTCCAGCTCCATGCTTACAGAAAAAAAACTGAATGAGGCGGCATCCATCCTTGAAGCATCCCGTCAGGCTTACCTCTTTGCCGTTGGCGATTCCATGATTCGGGCGGCAAGCTTTCAAAATAAATTATTAAAAATAAACCGCCCGGTGCAGCTGAGCAATTTCCTTAATGAACAGGGTTACCATGCGTTCAATGCCAGCAAGGAAGACTGCGCTGTCTTTATCACTTATCACGGAGGCCATGCTGATTTTATAGAGTATGCGACCTTGATGAGGGACAAAGGGGTGAAGCAAATCGTCATTACCTCAGAGACTGAAGGAAGGCTGGCGAAACGATGTGATGTTGTGCTACCGCTGCCTGTGAGTGAGACGAATGCCTCCAAGATTGCCACGTTTTCCTCCCAGGTTGCTATTGATTATGTACTGAATGTTTTATATTCTTGTGTCTTTGAAAGACAATATGACAAAAACCTGAAGTTCAAAAATAATAGTGATCACTATGTAAAAAGGATTTCCTCATCCCGTTCCTGAGGAAATCCTTTGCTTTTTACTTCACGCTGCTCGGTTCTACGTGGACGTGCACATGCATAATGTTGTGTGCCTTTTTCATCCGCTCCTCAATCTTGTCGCTGATTTGATGGCTCTCAATAAGCGTCAAATCGGGCTTGACCTCAATGACGACATCCACCAGCACGTGATTGCCATGGACACGCGCCTTCACATCCCGTATCGCTTCCACTCCCGGTGTTCTGGCTATCGTGCTGCGCAGATCGGACAACTGGCTTTCATCAAAGCCGTCCGTCAGCGTGTGCGTACAATCCCTGAAAATTTCCCAGGCAGTTCTACAGATGAGCAAGCCTACAAGAATGGCGGCTACCGTATCCAGCCATGGCAGACCAAACTGTGCGCCGATAATCCCGACCGCGGCCCCGATACTCACCATGGCGTCGGACAGGTTATCCTTTGCCGCAGCCATCAGGGCCTTATTGTTGATCGCACGGGCAAGCCTCCGGTTATACAGGTACACGCCCATCATGGCGACGGCACTGATCACCGCAACTCCCGCACCAAGAATATCAGGCTCCTGCTTGCCGCCCTCGAAGATAGACCGGACAGCCTCCACCAGCACCTGCAGCCCTACCGCAGCCATAATGAAGGACGCAATCAGGGCCGCTACCGTCTCTGCACGGAAATGCCCGTAGGCATGGTCGGAATCCGGCGGTTTTTGGGAAATGCGCAGGCCGATCAGCACGGCAACGGAAGCCACGATATCTGTCACGTTGTTAAATCCGTCCGCAAGCAGAGCGCTTGAGAACAGCAGGTACCCGCATATAATTTTAAAGGCCGAGAGAACAAGATAAGCCGCTATACTGACCCAGGCTCCTTTTTCACCCCTGCGAATTTCCTCGTACACATCCGGCAATGTAGACACTCCTCACCCCAAATATAAAGGCCAAACCAATTTCCTTATGGTAACAGACAATGCTCCAGTGGGTCTAGAGAAACAGTGTTTCTTGTCTACAGGGCTGTAGTGACAGCGAAAAAATATTGCTTATGCTCATTCGTGTAGTGTATTAGAAAATGTTTTTCCCTGGAACAAAACATCTGCTTTAATCCTATCCGCTCTTATTCATACTGCCCTTGTCCGGCCTGTTAAAAACGTATAAAATGGGTTCAGTATGCGCCGCATGCAGTCCCATTCCCGGGTCCAATCTGGCGGCATCAGGAGGAGTTTACAATGAGTGATAATCAGGATAACCAGAACCGTGAGGAACCCCGTAAAATTGATTTGGCGGAAGCCGTCCGGCAGAAGCTGGCCCAGAAGAAACAGCAGGCGGGCAACCCGCAGGGCGGCGGATTTCATGGCGGACAAACCAAGGCTCTGAAAAGCCAGAATACGAAAAAACCGAATAACCAGCGTCGCCGTACCGGGGGTTCCTAGAACCATATCCGGAGCGCGTGCCATGAAAAAGGGGCATCCCGGGTCAACAGACCTTTGGGACGCCCCTTTTGTTGATATAAAGTTACCGCAGAAACTCTTACGAAATTTCCACAGGGTACATGCGCTCACGCAGTTGCTTGATTTCTTCGCTCTCCAGATATTCGTCATAGGTCATCACGCGGTCGATGACACCGTTTGGCGTAATCTCCACGATGCGGTTCGCTATGGTTTGAATAAACTGATGGTCATGGGAGGTAAACAGAAGGGTACCGTCAAAGTCGATCAGACCGTTATTGAGCGCCGTAATGGATTCGAGATCCAAATGGTTCGTAGGCTCATCCAGCAGCAGCACGTTGGCACCGTTCAGCATCATTTTCGCCAGCATGCAACGCACCTTCTCGCCCCCGGACAGTACGCTGGCCTTCTTCAACGCTTCTTCACCGGAAAACAGCATACGTCCCAGGAAGCCGCGCAGGAAGGTCTCATCCTGATCCTTGGAATATTGGCGCAGCCATTCCACCAGATTCAGCTCAACCCCGTCAAAGTATTTGGAGTTGTCTTTTGGGAAATACGCCTGGCTCGTTGTAACTCCCCATGTGAATTCTCCGGAATCCGCCTCTCTCTCGTTCATCAGAAGTTCGAACAAAGTGGACTTGGGTAGCCCGTTCGGGCCGACAAATGCGATCTTGTCGCCTTTGTTGACCACGATGCTGAATTCGTCCAGTACCTTCTCCCCTTCCACCGTTGTGCTCAGGCGGTCCACCGTCAACAGCTGCTTGCCGGCTTCGCGTTCAGGCTTGAAGTTGATGAAAGGATATTTCCGGTTGGAAGGCCTGATATCATCCAGCGTAATTTTATCCAGCTGCTTTTTACGGGACGTCGCCTGCTTGGATTTGGAGGCATTGGCCGAGAAGCGTTGGATAAACGCCTGCAGCTCTTTAATCTTCTCTTCTTTCTTCTTGTTCGCATCGCGTGTCAGCTGCAGCGCAAGCTGGCTGGACTCGTACCAGAAGTCGTAGTTGCCGACATACATCTGAATTTTACCAAAATCGATATCGGCAATATGCGTGCAGACCTTGTTCAGGAAGTGCCGGTCATGGGATACAACGATGACGGTGCCTTCATAGTCCATGAGGAAATTCTCCAGCCACTGGATCGACTCCAGGTCCAGATGGTTCGTAGGCTCGTCAAGCAGCAGATTGTTAGGGCGTCCAAACAATGCCTGTGCAAGCAGTACCCGCACCTTCTCATTGCCGCTCAGTTCGGCCATCTTCTTGTCATGAAGCTCGCGTGCAATGCCAAGGCCAATCAAGAGAGCAGCAGCATCAGGCTCGGCGTCCCAACCGTTAAGCTCCGCAAATTCTCCTTCAAGCTCGCCGGCGCGCAGTCCGTCTTGCTCGGAGAAATCAGCCTTCGCATACAGCGCGTCCTTCTCCTTCATAATTTCATAAAGCCGGGTGTGTCCCATAATAACGGTCTCCAGCACCGGGTATTCATCGTATTCATAGTGGTTCTGCTTCAGTACGGCCAAACGTTCGCCCGGTGTCATATGGACCTCGCCGCTGTTAGACTCAATTTCCCCGGACAAAATTTTCAAAAATGTCGATTTGCCGGCTCCGTTTGCACCGATCAGGCCGTAACAGTTACCTGGTGTAAATTTAATATTTACATCTTCAAAAAGTGGGCGCTTGCCATATCGAAGCGTTACGCCGCTTGTACTGATCATATTTGCATTACCGTCCTTTATTCATTTTGGCATAAATCCGTGTCCTAGCTTCGTATTATAACACAGAACAAGGGCGGATTTGAACCTTCCGCCCTTGTTCCAGCTGATTTTCTACTTCCAGGATACGGACCCCGCCTTAACCTTCCGGTTTTCAATCCGCAGCATTTCCCCATGTCCCAGCACACGGATGCGTTTCCTGGCGATGCCAAGACGCTTTCGCTCCGCCTCCAGCCTGTCAAGCGCTTCCTTCGGTGTATCGTCCGCCAGCTTGAACGTCCCGTAATGCATAGGCACCATCAATTCGGACCGGGTATCCAGAAACCCCTGCAGCGCTTCTTCCGGCGTAACATGCTGTGAGGTCATGAACCACTCCGGCTCATAAGCACCGATCGGCATTAGGGTTACATCAATATTAAACCGTTCCCCGATATCCTTAAAACCGTGGAAAAATCCGGTGTCCCCGACAAAGTACAACGTAGGCGGCACATGCTCTTCAGCCTCGCTGCCTTCATTCTGCAGGAGTCCCCCATGGCCGGGCAGATGCCTCCATGATTCCAGCACATATCCGCCCCAGTGGGAGGTATTGGTATCCGTAAGTGTCCGGCGTGTCCAGTGCTGTGCAGGCACAAAGCTGATTCGTACCCCGCCGATCGTGACATGCTCCCACCAATTCAACTCCACACAGTTATGGAACCCTTTTCTGATCATTTTGGATCTCAATCCAGACGGCACGATCAACTGGGTCTTCGCACTGTACAATTTGCGCAGGGAGTCGATATGCATATGATCATAGTGGGAGTGGGATACGAGAATGACGTCAAGCGGGGGGACATCCTGAATGGGGATGCCCGGGCGCGCAAGACGGCGGTTCAAGGCCATACGTTCGGCCCATACCGGGTCGGTCACGATATTCAGTCCGAGATACTGAATCAGAAACGTGGAATGTCCGATCCACGTCATTGTGGTCTCCTCCCTATTGCCATGAAGAAATTCCACATCCGCCGTATGGAACGGGACCGTAAAGGAATAATCTTTTATCTTGCGACGGCGCTCTTCACGCCATTGCCGGAATTGTTTGAGCGTTTTATCTGTACTTACATTGTCGATGTTGTTGAAGCGGTACTTTGGCATTCCCTTGGTCTCCTCTCCTTGATGGCATCCGTCCGGGAAGCTGTATATTTCATCGGCGGATGAATCCGGGTTATCTATATATATAAGTATAAATCAAGCAAGAGCAAAAAGAAAAAAGGCTTTAACAGGCCATAATATATACATTTTGTATATTCAAAGCAACTTTTAACCGAACTCCCCGTATTCTGCAAAAATCCGTCATACTTTTGAAGCGCCAGACAAATGATGTACAATAGATTACAAGAAATTTTAAATTATTTTGCTGTAAGGAGGCTCGCTGGAATCCATGAAAATTACTTCAATCGAACCGACTCCAAGTCCGAACACGATGATGCTTCACCTGGACGAATCGCTGGAGCCGGGAATTCGCAAAACATATACGCTGGAAACGGAACGTTCTGCGCCTCCTTTCATCCGCCGCATGCTGCGGATAGATGGGGTGAAGAGCATTTTTCACACCGCTGATTTTGTCGCGCTTGACCGCAAGGGTAATGCCGACTGGGCAGCCATTCTCGGAGAGGTGCGCGAGCAGTTCGGCGCGGACGCGGCGGACACAAACTGGGACATCCCTGGGGAAGGTGAAGGTGAAGTTGAAGCTTTCGGGGAAGCACACGTATTCGTGCAGTTCTTCCGCGGTGTTCCCATGCAGATTCGCGTCAAAGCTGGCGGACAGGAGGAGCGCATCTCCCTCTCCGACCGCTTCGTCAACGCGGTCACGGAGGTGGCCAGCGCTACCCTGATCAAGGAGCGGAAGCTTGTCGATTACGGCATTCGCTATGGCGAGCTGGCTGATATCGCACGCGAGGTGGAGCAGGAGCTTGAAGCCGCATATCCGCCCGAGCGCCTGTCCAAGGTGGTGGAGCAGGCTATTGCCCATGGCAAGGACAGCGGCGAATTCATCGAGCAGCGGCGCGCATACACCGACGCGGAGATTGAGGAAGCGCTGGGCAGCGAGGATTGGCGCGTACGGTATGCGGCCATTGATGCCATGGAACCGACCCCTGAACGTCTATCGCTGATCACCCGCGCGCTGCGCGATGAGAAGATGCAGGTTCGGCGTCTGGGCGTAGTCTATCTCGGCGATGTGCGCACTCCCGAAGCTATGGAACTGCTGTATGAGGCGCTGCGCGATCCTTCAGCATCCGTACGGCGGACGGCAGGCGACACCCTCTCCGACATCGGCGATGCTGCCGCTACCGCTCCGATGATTGCGGCGCTGAAGGACAGCAGCAAGCTCGTGCGCTGGCGGGCGGCGCGTTTCCTCTATGAAGTCGGAACCGAGGATGCCCGCGATGCGCTGGAGCAGGCGGTGGAGGACCCCGAGTTTGAAGTCAGCCTGCAGGCCAGAATGGCCCTGGAACGGATCGAGTCCGGGGAACAGGCCGCAGGTACGGTATGGCAGCAGATGGCGAAGCGCAATTCCTGAGGTGAAGCCTGAAAGGTATGATGCACAACGAACCGTCCGCAGCTTCCCTGAAGAAGGAGCAACATGGCAATAACACAAAGACCGTCCCGGCAGCTATTTTGCTCCGGGACGGTCCTAACAATCCATTAATCCATTTCCATGATGTCTTTTGTTCTCTCAGATGCAGCAGCTATCAATAGATATACAATCACGATTCCACACGAGATGGGTCCCAGCATACTAACACTCTCTCCTTTTTAACTAGCATATGCAAAGTTAAGAGGCTGAATGCTATTTATTTTTCCCAAAAATCTCGTTGGATAAACAAATACAGGTGAGATTGAAGTCGCGAATTTGCGAAACTTTTTATAAATTTAGTTTCTTTTATAGAATCAGGATCTTCCCGTAAGCATGCGGATGTAGTTTAATAGTAGAACTCCAGCCTTCCAAGCTGGTAGCGTGGATTCGATCCCCATCACCCTCTCCATTACGAAAACACCCGAAAGCTTTGATAAATAAGGATTTTGTTGTTTTTCACTTCAATTGCCTTTTAATATTTTCAACCCATTGAGGCAGAAACTCACTTTGATGTTTTACCCGACTCTTTTCCACTCTCAGCACAATTTCACCAGTTGCATTTGTATTATCTATCACAATTAAATCGTCAATTATATCTAAGTGTGAAAGCAAATTTTGCGTTGATGTTGTATGTCTTCTTATGATATCTGAAGTTGGTATATCGTGACCGCCATTTTTAACACGCGTCGCTACCCGCTCAATATTTAACTCATAGTCACTAAGCCCTACGTAAAACATCGTGATTTCAAATCCGTTTTCTCGGGCATATTTCATAAGTCGTATCGCATTACCACCAGCTAGCGTTGTTTCGATGGAAAAATCCCGGCTTTGTCGAATACATTCTCTTGCAAGCTTAATCGCTTCTTTGCCTGCCGATACTTTTCGGCGTTCCGGGTGTTCCGCATCCATACCTCTAGCCAAGGCATCCGGATCAATATGGACACTGATTCCCAGCATATCCAAGATCAAATTACGGATCGTACTTTTACCGCTACCATTATTTCCGGCAAATACATACATAACGGCAACAGGCTCATTCATGTGGCGTCCCAGTATAAAACATTGGTATAATCTCGCCGTTTGGATATTCTCTTACCATCTGACCATCGCTTTTTTTATATACGATATATGTTCCGTTTGCTTTGGCATCCAGCATAGCACGATCACCGGTAAGCTTTATTTTTTTTTGCAATTCTTGAAGACGAACCATACAATTTTCACCTTCCATCCCCATTGACTTGCTGACACTTACCATTATACCCTACAATCGAATTTACGGATACCGCCCGGCGCACAGGCAGATAGCGGTATCCATTCGTTCGGCCACGGGTTATAGGATAAGGAGTTACACGGCAGAAAAAGCTATTCAGTATTATAATCGATAGGTAATCCTCGCGAGAGATTCGCGTGCAAGAGCCGAACACAGGTGACAGTGTCCGGCTCTTTAATTTGCCAAGGGGGGTGGGATCAACAGCGATTGGAGGAATGTTTCGTTCTCGGAGCGCCTCACAACAGTCAAAAGGGGCTCCCCAGGAATATGATTAGTCCAAAAAGCCAATCGAGCCGGAGCTGTTGATTGTATCCGTCTTGCTGGCGTTGCCAGGCATTAATCCCAACCGGTTATGTACCTGTTGATTAATTTCGTGCAGACGCTTGGTATGCTCAGTAGCCGATTGAATGATGATCCGGTTCGATTGCTCATATTGGTCCATGGCGCTGAACAGATCACTCATGGCCCGGTCAATGGATTCGAGTTGAATTCCCGGCCTTCCCAGCAGTTCCGTCGTTTTTTGCGTCGTTTCCTTCAATAACCGCGCGTTGTCTTCAAACATATTTTGCAGTGTATTGTTTGCTGCATTCACGGCATGGATCGTCTCAACTTGATCCTGAAGCGCAAGGGCAATCATCGCAGATACCGTAATCAGATGCTGCGTTTTATCAATCGTCGCATCTACTGAGTCGATAAGCTTATCATTATTATCATTAATAATATCTGCACCGGCAATCGCTTGCTGATACAGCATCACCATTTCCTCAAACGACTGAATACGGGTTACAACCTTGCGCAGCCCTTTCTCCAGCTGTGTTTTGCGAAGCTCATTTGCCGGCTTGGCAATTTCGGTTTCAAACATTTCTTTCAATTTATGTCCCATTGCAATGCGAACCTGCAAATTATAAACGGATTCGATTGAAGATCTTTTCAGATTCTTCATATAAGCAACGTTTTCTTCCAGCGTCTCTTTACCATTTCGCAGCGAGGAGACGATGGCATCGACATTCGTTTTCACCGATTGATATTTATAAATATAATTTTTGAGCGGACTTTTTCTCAGAAGCTTATCAAAAAATCCGATTTGCTTGCTCTTGCTTAATGAATCAATCTCGCTTCTCAGCTTCAGTATGCTATTGGGAACCTCGGACCGGTTACCGGACATTAAATCATTTACAGGACGCTGCAGCATGGCCAAGGATTGACCGGCCTGCTCCATCGTTTTTTGGCCCATTCTGCCGATGGAATCCATCAGGGTTTCAAGCTCAAGGTTGTCGGAGGTTGAGATTTTGGAAATGAGCTGCTGGGCCTCAGACTCAACCTTGGTTAAATCTGCCGGTTTGATTTGAACAAGAGTTGTTGACATGCTGTTCCTCCTTAATTGGACGTACTGTATCTTTGCTGGATTAAATCCATGCGTGTTTTTAGTTCAATTAAATCTTTTTGCTCAATGCTCTCGACATATTGCGAAAGCTTCGAATTAATATCCTTCATTCCGTTCAACAGCAGACGCCGGTTTTGGCGTTTCGCCTCAGGTCCCAAATTAAGAAACGGATTAACGGCTCCGTTAATATCTTTAAAGACCAGGCGCTGAATGTTGTGATTAATGTTGGGATCGTTCATCTTCTTTAATTGAGGAATCAGCCGCAGCACACGGGTCAGCACTTTTAGTGTCTTCTCTACAATTTCATCATCAAGGGTACTTTTCTGCCCTTCGGATATGATCATTTCTTCCAGTACATGGATGTATTGAATCACCGGACCCCAAAACGGATCATTTTCTTCCTGAGCACTCCCGTTCTGGTCATGCACCTGATTTTGATTGTGCATCTGATTGCGAACCTGGTTTCCGTCAGGTGAATCCTTTATTTCCCTCCGCTCATTCACAGGCAGGTAAGGCTCGTACTTGATTCCCTTTTGTGAACGGCGCAAGTAGCCAATACTCAGTAATGCAAAAATTGTCGGTATACATAGGTTCAGGAAATCGGGAAGGATGCGGGATGTTATAAACTGTGAAATTAAAAATCCGACAATGGATATCCCTGTTGCTACACCATATCGCATAACTGTTCTCACCTCTTACTGTTGCTGCTGGGCATGCATCGCCCTGCCATTACTTGGTATTCCATAACCTTCATGATACAGACGCCCTATTATACTGTCAATTTTTGAATATACCCTTTATGGAAAGATCCGCTTCATGACCATCTCTTTTTCGACATGGGTTGCCATAATTCCGAATTCAGGATCAGGTACCTCCACCTCTTCACCGAGGAGCAATTTAATCGCAAGATAAGGAAAATTGATCCCGGTCAAGCAAGAGGTATAAAGACCACCCGATGTTCTCGGGTTAATCTCAAGCAGCTTGGGCTTGTCCCCCTGGTAAATCACCTGAATATTGAAGTTATACTGAAGAGGTAGCACTTGATGGATTTGATGAGCCCAATCTATCAATAGCTCGTTCTTCTCCAACAGACGTACACGGCCTTCCACCTTTTTACGCGGCACAGCGGCCAGCAAGGAGGATGAGGACGCAAGGCAATCAATGCTGTATTCATGCCCCTTCATGAACTCCATCACCATCAGGGGCGGAAATTCGGGAACACTTGAAAGCAAACGAATCGCTTCATCCAGATGAATATAGGGCCCGCATGTGTCATAAAGACTCATAATCGATGGCCGTGCTTCCTGGATCACTCGAAAGCCTGCGCCACCTTCTCCGCTCGCCGGTTTAAAGCAAACACGATGCCCCTTCTCTTTCAGTCGGTGATAGGCTTCTTTAAATTCCGCCACAGTTGACACGATCTCATAATCCGGCAAAGTGATGCCCTCTAGAGCTGAGAGCGCTGAAAATAATTTGCCTTTATCAGATACCAGGCCAATAAGATCGGCATCTCCGGCAGCTAATAGCTTTGTCCCGATGCTGGCAAATTCCGCATGATGCTTTACAATTTCCGACATTCCGAAATGAGGGATGAAAATATCAATGCGATGCTTTTTGCAAAAATCGAGACAATACCCGGGATACTCATGAACAGGCAGGCTGGGCTCAAGCTCGGCATAATCTGCAATCTGTAACATCAGAGAGTGTTTTTTGGGATGTGTCACATAAAGCTCAAACTGCCTTTGATCCGCGTTATGACGAATCATTTCAGCATAGTGGCTTGCGGTTGAAAAAGTCCGATTATACCAAATACGTAAGCCCATAAAGTTCTCTCCTTCATTATAAAATGCCGGTAACCTGCTGCTGTATATTCAAAAAATAGTCTGTAATCTCCTCAATGAGTTCTTCTGCAGCCTTTATTCCTGTAAGCCGTGTATATCGTACCTCCTCGTTCCCCGGTTTACGGGCATACAACTCGCCATGCCTTGGCGATAAAGCAAGATCGGAGATGTTCAGCAAACTTTCATCCAACAGAGAATCCCCTGCCGAAGCAATATACCGTGCCCCCACAAGCTCACGAATATAAAGAACCGCAGCCCCTTTATTAACGCCAGCAGGCACTAAATACAGCTTTCTCCCCTGAAGTGACACATGCCAGCCCATGCCCTCCAGACGCTGCCTGAATTCTTCAATAATGGGAACCGGTACACGCTCGGGGTCCAGAATAACGGTAAAGAACAGCTCATCCGAAAAATTCATTTTCTTGACCCACTCCGGCGAGCTAATCTGCTCAAACGCTCTTCTTACCTCCTCGAAAGAGGCGCTCTCCATCAAAGCTCTTTGAATTTGAGCCGACCATTCCTGATCCAGGACCCCGTCAATCAAAATTTTCCCGCCGTTGCTGGTTACCGCATATCTGGGCTGAAAGTATTGTTGAATATAGAAAATCCGCTTATACTGCTCCTCCGTCCTGGTCGTAACGGGAATGAACAGAGCTTGATCAGAAAGGTTTTGCAGCAGTTCAATCGAGGTTTGAGTCATATACGAAATATATTCCCCTTGATAAAGCTCAACCGGAACGAGCTCATGCTCCGGAACCACACCCATTGATTTTCTGGAATAAATAAGAGTCCTGTCCAAGTCGCTTGAAAAGATCATGCTTTCTCTCCTTTGGCCGGCCTAATGATTCCACAGCATGAATATGTTAATTCAGGGTAAACCTCAACAGGGACATTTCTGTCCTGTGCCAGCAGACGAATATGCTCCAGATTCGGATTGTCCTCCCGGTCAACAAGTATCTTCCATGGCACTCGTCTCAGCAGCACCCGGGTCGTTTCACCGACGCCCGGCTTGATCAAATTAACGTCACTGATGCCGAAGTCATGCTGAATGCGCGTTATATCCTGCATTCCCTTCCATGATTCTTCTTCCGGATACCGGTACAACTGCTCGGCTTGCAGCTTCGCCTGCTCAGCAACTTCAGCGAAGAAGGCCGACACCTGATCGGCAAACAGATTCGACACATCTTCAGCCAACCATTCACGATAAAATTTTGCTCCATGAAAGTCATACGGGCCAATAAGGTCAGGGCGTAGAACAGTCCGGCTTACCAATCCGGAGACAGTAGAATTTAACGCAGCGCTCGGGATCAGGAAATCCTCACGAGTGCCGAAGGTCAGGGAGCAGTGGCCGGGATCTGCAAGCACAGCCAAGTCAGCGTTTAGACGGAGCTGATATTTCTCGTAAAATGCTTGGCATGCCTCTATGAGCACTTTGCGGATCGCTCCCTTGCCTGTCCAGCCGTCCACAAACTGAATCTCGCTGGACGGATGATTTTGCAGCATATAAAGAACTGCATTTTCATCTATTCCTTTGCCCCTGATAATCGAAATGCTATAGTGCGGCAAGGCTTTATCATATGTTTTTTCAATATATCGTTTGATCAGTATCCCAATGGGCGTTCCAGCACGGGCCAGAGATGCCAACACCAGGTTAAATCCTCTTTTTTTCAGAATAAGCTCTGCAGTTACCGCCGCAGCCAGAGCCACCTTTTTGGCAGTACTTTGCAGTGTTCTGTGAAATAAATCAAGGTACTCCTGCGTAGGTTGGTATTCTACCGGAAGCATTTCGGAGTAATGCCTGCCCGCCTGGATCGCTTCTTCCCGGTCCTCTGTAGGAACTTCAAGCTTGGCGTCGCTTATATTCTTTAGCAGAAAAACAACATCCTCCGCTTTATAGCTGCCCATTAACGGCGGAGACGGCAGTCTGGTGTCTAATATCATAATGTACACTCCTTATCATTAAAACAAGACCATATTGATTTGGGGGATGCCCGTAGACAGAAGAACCTTTTCATAAGATTTAAGAGCATCGGGATGGCTCGACCGTTCTATAAAAACAAAGAGCTCCCCGTACACACCCTTGGGAACATTATAGAAATAGTAAGGAATCGCCGGATCATCCGGGGAATGAAAAGCAAATTTGTTTTTGACTGCATATGCTTCATCCTCAAACGGATGAATCGGGCTCCTTGTGCTTGACTGATAAAAAATGCCCTCTCCCATTTCCGCCGCAATTCTCATGGGAATATACATGAATTCTCCCGTGCCCAGACAGAGGGTGCTTTTGTCCGTTCGGTACTGCATTAGACACACTGCCGCATTCGAGATAGAGTCATCCAATGCATAGCTTTCCTGGGCACTCATTCCAAATCGCCCCGATAGTTTCAGATACTCCTCTTTATTCACGTCACCAAGAGAATTGACGGAAGAATAGCCGAGATGATCAAAATATTCAGACAGCGAGATGATGCGGATCCTCTGTTCTCCAGCCTCATCCGTCGGCAGATGCGAGAGGTTTGCCTCAACCTCCGGCGTTCCGCTCACGCTAATTTCCCCTTGTATCAGGGAGATGCAATCTATCGTAATGCCCAGGCTTTGTTCAAGCTGCGTGAATTGCGCCTTTTGCTCATCCGACCGCCAGTCCAGGAGACTTGCTAGCACATAGTGCTTTCTGGGATGCTTTTGCTGGATATCCCTAATGATGTTAAGGGCTGTTTTGCCGGTTGTGATTTCATCATCGACCAAAACAATCGTATCCTCACCCTTGAAAAAATCAGCATCAGCCGCATAACAACGGTGGGCTGTGGCATGAGAATGCTCCTCCTCGAAGCTCAAGCGGGGACTGGTTTCATGAATGCTCTCCCTTGTCGTATGAATAAATCTGGCCGGACCTGTAAACAGATCAAACATCCCATGTCCCAAAGCTGTCGCGGTTTCTGCAAACCCGATAAATATTGTGGGCTTGGGGACGGGAAGACGATTCTGCTTCAATTTCTCATACAGCTTGGCAGCTTCCGCCGGATCGCTGAATCCCCGTACAATCTCGTCCATTTCGACCGGAAGCTGCTCCCCGTTGTGAGCCTGGAGCAGAAGCCCCAAGCTTAATGCGCCCAGCAAACCAGTATGAGGCTTAACGGGGATATGCTTGCCGAGAATTTTGCTGACAAATAAAAAGCTTCTTTTCTTATTGATCCGCGCTGCCAGGGCAAAGAGATCATCCAGTGGAATCTGATACGGATTGTCCGTAATTTGAATATTCAGGTTTAGTTGATCCAGCACATTAAATGAGTATTTGTTCATGTTCTTTTTCTCCAAGGAGTAGAGTTGTAAAATTAACGTTTTCTTGAAGCACACCATACACCCTTGCCCGTGCCAGCATTCGCTGCGCCCAGTTGAGATGGGGTTTGATTTCATTCATTTTATTGGAATATTTGCTTTTGAATACGCCCAGCATACCGGTGTTATTGTCGATAATAGACAACGCGTCCATATATTCCTCATGTGTCACAACATACATCGATTGAACCGGCAGAATGTGGGTTGGATGAATGATCGTTTTTCCGATAATTCCATTTTCCTTGTCCATGGCTATCTCACGGATCAACCCGTCTACGTATCTATTCAAAATTTCCATTCTGCGCTTTCTGCCTACCCTGCCTGCGGTTTCTTCAAACAAGCTCTGCCTCAGCTGCGGCTTAAGCACCCGATCCGACTTGAAATACTCCCATACAGGCCCGGAAATGACATGTCCGTCTTCCGCACGTCCAAAGTAATTTATAATATCGGTAATACAATCCCGGATCACGGAGATATCATAAATCGTCATGTCAGGACTTCTGCGCAAGCCAAACAAACTTGAAAAATCAGTAGCCCCAATCCGGATGTTCAATATGCAGCCTTTATACTGTGCGATGAGTTGTCTGAGTGCCGATAAGGTCTGGTATCTTGCTTCTTTATAGATGACATCCGATGATTCAAGAATGGGCAGTCCATATAATGTCGGTGATGAGAGCCGCTTGGTATAATTATAGCTTTGGATGATTTCAAGATATTGCTGCCCATTGGAAAGCGAGAATTTCGGCAGCATAAATCCTGTAATCATTTCCGTCGTTTCTTCAAAGATCGTAATGATGCGTTTGAGCTGCTGCGGTGACCGTACCCGGATAAATATTAATGGGATGCTTTCTTCACTGACTGCTCCCAGCTTGATCATGGAGTAGAGACGATAGATTTGATCCAGCATGGAGGCCTCCGCCTGTTCAACTTGATGGTCGCCAACCGCATCTTCCAAGTCTATAACCATGGAGGTGAGGCCTTTGATTTTATTGTCTATAATGTCTTCCACGATAGCCGGCCTTGTAGCCGGCATGTATAAGGCGGCGCCCACTGCATAAGCCAAGGTCTCTTTTGGGGTCCGGTTGGTAAAATGAGACGGGGCTATATGAAATATTCCGGCTTCTTCTTCCGGCTGCAAATAGTTAAAATAGCGCACATTTCTTCCTCCTTGACATGCAGCGTAATTCCAGGTTGCGGCACCTGCCAACAAAAATGCGAGTACACTCTAAAATCCAAAAAAACCCTCCCAGTGAAAGGAGGGACCCGAAATTTAGACTATGCGGATTTTACAGAGCTGGATTTTTTGCGGATGGAGCTGAAAATAATGGTCCCGACGAATACAGCGATCAGGATAGCAAAGAAGAGATAATGCGACATCTCAAATCCTGCTACAGCCGCAAGCATTTTAGCCCCGATAATGATGATGAGAATAAACGCCGCTTGTTCAAGCTCCGGATACTTGTCAATCAATTTCAGGAATACCTGTGCGACCCCCCGCATCATCAGCACACCCAAAATGCCGCCAAGGAACAGCACCCAAACTTCATTGCTCACGCCAAAAGCTGCAATGACGCTATCAATACTAAAAGCAATATCCATAGCTTCTACGGCAAGCACGGTTTGCCAAAAACCTTTGCCTTTATTTTGGACCTCTTCTCCTCCCTCTTCCTCGCTGGCAGGCTGACGGCGAATATAAGGAAGAATTCCATAAAACTTGATTTCAAGCTTGAACAGGTGGCTGAGCGCAATCCACAAGAGATAAAGACCCCCAACAATCTTGACCCATGTGATTTTAACAAGGAAGGTGCCAATGCCGATGGCGATGAACCTGAAGACGTAGGCCCCCAATAGACCATAGAACAATGCTTTCTTCTGCTGCTCTTTAGGCAAATGTTTGACAAGCACAGCCAGCACCAAGGCATTATCTGCCGAGAGCAGCCCTTCTATGATAATCAGAGAGAATATAATTCCCCAGCTTGCCGGCTCGCTTAAAACTTGCCCCATGTGCTCCCAGTTAAAAAACGAAGAAAAATTATCTATTAAACTTTGAAAAAAACCGCTCACTTACTTTCCTCCTTTAAAATATCGGACCTACTTCCATCCGGTTGTCCACCGCATATTCCAGCCGTAAGCTCGATCAAGCTCCTTATGACCTGAGGTATAGTGGACCAGCTTTTCCACACTAAAGGTCTGGTTATTGACATTCGTAATTAATGCAATACCGCACATGCCCTTCCTATTATTGTGCTCGTCCAGGCGAACCTCGATATCAGGGCCTCCGCTCTGCTTGATGGTAACGATACCATCAGCTTCCGCCCAATTCGCAATGCCTTCATAGATATAAGCGAAGACCAGTATGCGTTTGATTTCCGAGAGATAATTGCCATTGATGCGAAGGTTTTCCCCAGTCTTCACCATTCCAGTCCGGTCGTCCCCATCCAGCGCAACATAGGGCTCGTCATCTAAAGAACCAAACTGTCTTCCCAGAGCTTGAACGACACCATTATAGCCGTCTTGTAATTCAAAGAGACACCCGAGATCCAGATCAATCTTTCTTGCAGAACCAAAGGCAGACTTTTTGCCCTGGGTCCAATTTAGATTGATCAAAATCTCGCCCAGTGGGCCTGCTCCTTTTTGCAGATTGATTTTGTCTCCGCGTTTCTTAAGCTCAATCTTCGACAGATTGACAGGATTAGGGGCCGGCGGTGGAGGCGTGTGCTTTTGCTCATTCACTGGCGCCGGAGTAGGAGCGCTCTTGGGCGGCTGAGGAGCCGGCGAAGCTACGGATTCTTCCTTGACTTCGATTCCGTAGCTTTGGCAAAGAGCTTCAAGCCCGCCGGAATAACCTGCAGCGATAGAATTGAACTTCCATTGTCCCTGATGCCGGTAGAGCTCCCCTACAACAATGGCCGTTTCCACACTGAAAGGAGTGTCTATATTAAATCGGATAACCTCCTGGCTGTTCACCGGATCAACGATTCGAATATATGTATTGCGAACCCTTGCAAAGCTTTGTGAACGTTTCTCTCCATCATAAATGGTAAGAGAGAAGGAAATTCTTTCGTACTGGTTGGGTATGCTGTTAAAATTGACCTCCAGTTGCGCTTTATCCGCTACTCCAGCCAAACTTGCAGCCTGCGGGCGGACGGTTATACATTGGTTGGGGCCGACAGGATTGCCGTAAAAGATCAGATCGGAATCCTGCGTGACCTTGCTATTTCCAGCCAGCAGAAAGGAAGAGAAATCGATATCCACATCAGAAGCAGCCTCCCAGCCCATACCGATAACAACACTTCTCAAGTGAGGGTTTGTTTTCGTAAGATCCGCTTTTTGGCCTTTGATCAACGTAATCGTCATCTGTACCAACCTTTCAAAAAACTCTTTACCGGGTGCTGATGGCCCCGCACCCGGCCTTGATATTACTGGGCGTCCAAACCATAATTTCTGCAAATGGCAGACAGCCCGCCCTGAAAGCCTGAACCGATGGCCTGGAATTTCCATTCACCGTTATGCCGATACAACTCGCAGACCACCACTGCTGTTTCCAATGAGAAATCCTCTCCCAGATCGTAACGAAGAATCTCCTCGTTCGTTTGTTCATTCACCAAGCGGACGAATGCATTTGAAATATGCCCGAAGTTTTGTCTTCTTGCCTCAGCATCATGAATTGTTACCGCAATCCCGATCCGCTGGACATTGGGCGGCAGCAACGAGAAATCAATGATAATTTGCTCATCATCCCCGTCTCCTTGCCCTGTACGGTTATCGCCCGTGTGGTAAACCGACCCGTTGGGAGTTTTAGGATTATTATAGAAGACAAAATCTTCGATACCTCTCGCCCTGCCATCCTCATAAAGAAGAAAAGCTGATGCATCAAGGTCGTAATCATCACCAGTACTATACTTGTTGACATCCCAGCCCAAGCCAATGATGGCTTTCGTCAATAAAGGGTTCGTTTTGGTAAGGTCAATTCGTTGACCCTTTGACAGACTGATGCTCATAACCTGCCTCCTATTAAACGGTTACTCCGTAATCCCGGCACAATCCGGCAAGCCCATCCTGGAATCCGCTTCCAACCGCACTGAACTTCCATTCGCCATTATGCCGGTACAGTTCTCCCACAGTAATAGCCGTTTCAACGGAAAAATCTTCACCAAGATCATAACGTATCAATTCTTCGTTATTTGCTTCATTCACAACACGGACATATGAATTAGCCACCTGACCGAAATTTTGATTTCTCTCTCTTGCTTCATGGATCGTAATGCAAAAAGCGATTTTATGAACCTCAGTCGGCACATTGGCCAAATCTATCATGACCGACTCGTCGTCTCCCGCACCTTCACCGGTACGGTTATCACCAGAAATTGCTATGGAATGATTGCTGTTCGACGGATTATTATAAAAAATGAAATCCTGATCGGAGCTTACTTTGCCTGCCGCATTCAGAAGAAAGGCTGATGCGTCAAGATCAAAGCCGCTGCCGCCGTCATATTTGTTCAGGTCCCAGCCCAGGCCTACTTTGATTTTAGTCAGTCCCGGATTCGATTTTGTCAGGTCTACCTTTTGTCCTTTGGAAAGATTCACAGCCATTTGACGGTCTCCTCTTCACTTAAATTTGCAGCACTGCCCGGTTTAGGCCTAAAGACCAAAGTCACGGATCAACCCGGCCAGACCGTCTTGATACCCGCTGCCAACTGCGCTGAATTTCCATTCACCGTTATGACGATACAATTCGCCAACGACAATCGCCGTTTCCACAGAAAAATCCTCGCCAAGATCGTAACGAATCAGCTCTTCGCCCGTTTCTTCATTAATAATTCGTGCAAAAGCATTGGATACTTGTCCGAAATTCTGATTGCGTTCCGCACCTTCATGGATCGTTATGCAGAATGAGATTTTCTCAATGTCTGCAGGAACGGCGTTCAAATCCACGTTGAGCTGTTCATCGTCACCTTCGCCTTCACCAGTCCGATTATCGCCCGTATGTACTACAGAGCCGTTTGCATTTTTAGGGTTATTGTAGAAAATAAAATCTGTTTCTTTCTGCGCTTTTCCTGCTCCGTCCAAGCAAAAGGCGGATGCATCCAGGTCAAAATCGGCGCCACCATCATATTTGTTGGTATCCCAGCCCAAGCCTACGATCACTTTCGTAAGACCCGGATTTGTTTTTGTCAAATCGATTTTTTGTCCTTTGGATAAACTGATTGCCATGATTACATTTCCCCTTTATAAGTTATTATCAGAGCCCGAAATCCCCTGGTGCTACACCAAGCACCTCACAAATCTCTCTAACGGATTTCTTCTCCAACTCGTCGAAGTCACCGTCAGCCGCCCCTACTGCACAGCATACTCCAACAATGATTCTTCCAACCTCAGGTTTGGATTTGAATTTAGCGATGACTCTCAGTGCTTCCTGTTTGCCTACCATGACATCAAAATCCATATTGCCAGCATAATGATTGAAGCGTTCAATCACTTCGCTCATGTTAAATATCTTCAATTCCTCGCTGCGGCCCAAATATCCAGCCATCTTTTGCTTTTCTGAAGCATCAATGGTTCCGTCAGCAACGGATACAACCGCACATCCTGCTACAATCGCTTCAAGCAAATCCTTGTTTTTAAACTTTTTCACATTGTCGGAAAGAGTTCCTTTTGTACGAGACAGCCATCCTTGAAAAGCGTTCATAGCCCCTGACATTTAGATTAACCTCCAATTGTTTAATTACGATAAAATGATAAAAAAATAGTCGTATCAGCTCGTTGTTTGTTTCATTGCCAGCATAATGTATGAAATGCAGCCCAAAATGCCTACTTCTTTCTTGTTTGGATCACTGTCCGGTTAAGCGGAAAGGCCAAAGTCACGAATCAACCCGGCCAGGCCGTCTTGATATCCGCTGCCAACTGCGCTGAATTTCCATTCACCGTTATGACGATACAATTCGCCAACGACAATCGCCGTTTCCACAGAAAAATCCTCGCCAAGATCGTAACGGATCAGCTCTTCGCCGGTTTCTTCATTGACTATCCGTGCAAAAGCGTTCGATACTTGTCCGAAATTCTGGTTGCGTTCCGCACCTTCATGGATCGTTATGCAGAATGAGATTTTCTCAATGTCTGCAGGAACGGCAGCCAAATCCACCTTGAGCTGTTCGTCGTCCCCTTCGCCTTCGCCAGTGCGGTTATCGCCGGTATGTACAACAGATCCGTTTGCATTTTTTGGATTATTATAGAAGATAAAATCTGTTTCTGTCTGGGCTTTTCCTGCTCCGTTCAAGCAAAAAGCAGAAGCATCCAGGTCAAAGTCGGCACCGCCGTCATATTTATTGGTATCCCAGCCCAAACCTACAACTACTTTCGTAAGACCCGGATTTGTTTTTGTCAGATCGATTTTTTGTCCTTTGGATAAGCTGATGGCCATGATTAAATCTCTCCTTTATATAGTTTATATAGTTCAAATCTACAATGAATTATTGGAACCGTTGCGCCAAAATATCGATATGTGCAGCGTGAGCCCCTTCGCCTACAGCGTTAAACTTCCATTCTCCGCCATGCCGATAGATTTCCCCGGCCAGCAGAGCTGTATATCCGCCGTAGTTATCCGTCAAATTAAAGCGGACAAGCTCCTCATTACTCTGTGAATTCACAACCCGAATATATGCAGACTCTATCATTCCAAAATCCTGGCCGCGTTGTTCACATTGATAGATATTAACGACCATCAAAACCCTCTCGACATCGGCGGGAACCTTTTTCAAATCAATCATAATTTGCTCGTCATCCCCGTCGCCTTCACCCGTCAAGTTGTCGCCGGAGTGTTTGACAGATCCGCATCCGCTAACTTTATTATAGAAGCAGACCAGATTGGAATCTTTCTCAAGTCTTCCTTGTCCATTCAGCAGGATAGCCGAGGCGTCACAATCAATGTTCGCACCTCTTTTCCTCCCGAAAAAGCCTTTTGTCTGAACAGGGTCCCACCCCAAACCTACCGTAAGAAATGAGAGACCTGAACTCCCTTTTGTCAGGTCAATCTTCTGCCCTTTAACCAACGAAATCCCCAAACTCGACACCCTCCCCGGGAGTTTTCTCCCAAATTAAATATAGTACTGATAACCCAAGACTAGACGCATCGTCTTGCTCTTCTACTACGCATGGGGGAAATATATGGTTTCATTTGCATAATATTTTTGCGTCTATTGGATCGTTATCTCAATTATACCTTATAATTCTTCGCAATGTCCGATTTTTCACCAAAAAAATGCAAATTTCTCCTGCTCAAACAGGAAATTTGCCTAAAGCAAAAAAACAATTAGGAAAAATGGATTATTTCTTTGGAACTACTAGCAAAAGATGTGCACTGGTGCTGAGTCTTGATAATAATGAACAAAAAACAGCCCGTTCCCCGTGGAAACGGACTGACTTTATAATTTTCAAATCTCTTCTACAATTAATGTATTCCGGAAACGGCGTGATCCCGAAAAATCCTTCTGCACAACAAACCGATCACAGCCGCAAGGCCGGTCAGAGCGGCGGCAAACAGGTACAGATTCACGATCCCGAACCTTTCGGCGATCCATCCCATCAGCAGCAGGGAGATGCAGAACATCAGATTCATGAGCACCGCCTGGGCAGACAGCACTTTCGGCAAATCCGCATCCCCCACGCTTTTTTGAATTAAAGTTCTTCTGCTAACAATTGACAGCTCTGCGGGCGGACCCATCAGCAGCACGATGAGCAGTGTCAGGGCAGCCGATTCGTTCAGTGCGTAAAACGCTGTCAATATACCATAACCGAACATGCCTGCCACCATGGATCCGAACAGCCGCTTCTCCAGGAGACGGGTACAAGCCAGCACCAGCAGCCCCCCTCCTATGGCTCCCGCAAAATAGGCGGCATTAATGTATCCCCACCAAGCCTCGCCTTTATGCAGCACTTCCTGCGCAAATGCCAGGGTAAAGGCCCCTACCCAGACTGAGCCGCCAAGCATATCCACCATATCGATGAACATAAGCAGCTTCAACCTGCCGCTGGCAGCGATCAGCCTCCAGCCTTCCTGCATCGTCTTCCACCGCTCCGCTTTTCCGGAATTGACGGAATCGGTCGGCGGAGAATCCGCCTTTTCAGGCTCTTCCTCCTGGCGCACACGGGTAAGGGGATGCAGCCAGTATCTGCCGTCCGTTTCCAGCGGATCACGGATCAATGCCGTAAACACAAGCGCCACAGCGTAGAGCACCCCCGCAAGCAGCAGCGTTTTCTCCGCCCCCAACACGGCCACCAGCACACCGCTCAAGCCCCAGCCTGCAAGCTGAACGGTCTGGTCGCTGACAGAAATCAGGCTGTTCGCCTTCATTAAGGCAGCGCCGGGGGCCAGCCGCGGCACGAGCGAGTTGCGCGCGGGAGTAGTCCAGCCGTCCAGGAAGGATAAAGCTATAACCAATATAAATACGATAGTCCAGCCCCCGGAGGGCCCTGTCATCCACAAATGAAATATTAGAATTGCAAACAGCAGCAGCTGTCCCATTTGGGAGATAAACAGAATGAGCGGCAGCTGGAATCTGACCAGCAGCAGAGGGGCGAAGAAACCGCTGATCATCTGTGTCCCCATTCGCAGCAGCGGAATCAGAATGGCGGTAATAATCGAGTCGGTCCCATGAAAGATTAGGGAGATCAACGCCATAATGTACAACACATCCGCAGCGTTTGACATCGACTGAGTACCTATCAAGTAAGTAAATGACCGTTTGTGCATATGTACTCCTTACTCTGCATTTTTTGACACACTTTCCATTGTGCAGCAAAAAAGCCGCAGTGTACTGCGGCCGCAAGTTTTAAAATCATATTATCAATTTATGTCCACGAAAGCTCGACCCTGAGCCCGCCCGTCCCCTTTAAATCGCTCACTTTATAGGAAACAGACTTGACCCCCAACTTGTACAGCACCTGCAGATCCTGCTTCAACTTGCTCTCGCTCCCCTTGTAGACAAAAAGCAGAGAACGTGAACCACTCTTCATCGCTTTGCTGGCTAATGTCTTAATGTCACTGGCCGTACTCAGCGTATTTCCATTCTGAGTCAAATCGTATTCGAGAGCTTGATACAGCTGCTTGTATACCTTGGATGCAGCGCCGCCTTGCACGATCAGGCTGTTCAGCGTGTCCCGGTAGGAGGTACTGGCAGCCGGATATTGCTTGGTCCAGGTATGATCCTGCCGCATTTCCGTATCAGTCAACATATAGTATGTGGTGCTCACTTCATTCGGGCGATCCGGCGTCGGATCATCCCAGGTGGTATCCATATGATACCATTTCCCGTCCAGCTGCACAAGATTCCAGGCATGAAGCTGCCCGCCTGCTCTTCCTTCTATGATCCGGTTGGGGATGCCGGCCTGATTAAGCATCTTATACGCCAGCAGAGCATAGCCCTGGCACACTGTGCTGCCTGTGCTCAGCCCGTCATAGGCCGTATATTTCTGCAGTGTCTCATCATACTTAAGCCGTTTAACAATCCAGTCATGTATAACCTTCGCCTTTTCATGATTAGACATGCCCGGAGTTATCATTTGGGCGAGTGCCGTCTTAACCGTACTGTCTACGAAAGCCGTTTGTTCCTTGGTCTCCCGATAGTTCAGTTTTACGGTTACATCAGCCGATGTGGCAGTCCCCTTGTAGCTGAATTCATAGCTCTTGATCGTATAGTTTATGTAAGGGTCAATTTTCATGGCCTGATCAATTGCGGTCTGAAGTCTGCTTTTGAGCTCCTGTACATTGCCTTTGTACGTGAAAGATATCGTTTCACTGCGGGCCTGCATCGCATCGGCCAGCTTTTGCTGCAGCTGATCGGCTGAGATGGAAGCCGCCGTATTCACTGCACCCGCCGCATATGCATAGTCCCAATCCATAACCTGCGGAACCATGACGGTGAGGAGTGAGCCTGCTACCAACAGCCTGGACATTCTGGAGCCAATGGTTTTCTTCATGAGCAGCTCCTGCCTTTCTTAGTGATTTAGCAGCATAAAATATCTATATCCCAAAAAAATATCCTGCGTTGGACCTATAATCAGCCAAATCATTTCAGGAAATTAGAACCATTTTACCATAAAACGAATACAGTCCGTATAAAAAATATTGCAGATTTTTGCGAATTTTGCCGTTTTTTCGGTCGGGATCATCTGGATAATCACTTTTTTCCAGAGAAGTAGCACTTGCGAGGTGTCGTTTTTGAACAAAAAAGAGCGCCCCCGGGTCCATGGACCCTGAGACACTCCAACTGGCTTGCTGTTCTGTGCCACACTTATCTGAATTCGGACAATTGGTTATTTAGACCACGTGTCGCGCCGTATACCTCACGGTATAGAGCGAACAGCCTTTCATACTGCCGTACAGCCTCTTCATCCGGAGTATAACGCTTGGCCGGCCGGATAAACGCCTGTGCGCAAGACTGAAGAGAATCAAACCATCCGCAGCCATATGCCGCCAGCATCGCAGCCCCCAGTGCCGGCCCCTGCTCGCTTTCCAGCTTGATGACAGTAGCATTGAACACATCCGCCTGCATCTGCAGCCACAGCTCGCTGCGGGCGCCGCCGCCGATGGAGATCACCTCGGTTACCGTTTTGCCGGTGCTCCGCAAAATATCGATGGATTCTCTCAGCGAAAAAGTAATTCCCTCCAGGACAGCACGTGTAAAGTGCGGCAGCTTGTGACTTGCATCCATGCCGATAAAGCTGCCGCGGATTTGTGAATCCGGATGAGGTGTGCGTTCACCGACGATATAAGGCGTAAAGAGCAGACCGCTGCTGCCGGCCTGAACGCCTTCCGCCTGCTGCAGCAGTTCCTCGAACGGCTGATCAGGAGCAAACGTCTCCTTAAACCAGGTAAGACTGTAGCCTGCTGCCAGCGTCACTCCCATAATATAGTAGGCATCTTTCTCGCTATGATTGAAAAAATGAGCTCTGCCTTCGATGTCCAGATCCTTGCGCTCCTCGTAAGAAAGGACAACCCCCGACGTCCCGATGCTGCACATCGTCTTGCCTTCGCTTAGAATACCGGAGCCGATCGCTCCGCATGCGTTATCCGCTCCGCCAGCATATACAGGCGTTCCTGCGGCAAGTCCTGTTCGTGAAGCGATTTCCGGCAGGAGGCTACCGGTTTGATCAAAGGATTCCACCAGCGGAGGACACAGTGACAAAGGCAGGTCAAACGCGGCCGCGATTTCTTCACTCCAGCGCTTGCCCGCCACATCCAGCAGCAAAGTTCCCGCTGCGTCAGAATACTCCGACGCCAGCTCGCCGGTCAGTCTGAAGCGCACATAATCCTTTGGCAGCATAAAATGTGCCGCATGTGCCAGCAACTCAGGTTCATGCTCCTGTACCCAAAGAAGCTTGGGCAACGTGAAGCCTTCCAATGCCCGGTTGCGCGCGATGCCCAAAAGCTTGGGGCCCAGGACGTTTTCAATCCGCCGGCACTGCTCGGTCGTACGGGTATCGTTCCACAGAATGGCTCTGCGCAGCACCTGCCCTTTTTCATCCGTCAGCACAAGCCCGTGCATCTGGCCCGAAAAGCTGATGCCATCCACGCTTTCAGCCTGGATTCCGGCCTGTTCCACCAGCTTGCGCAACGAAGCTACAGTTCCTTCCACCCAATCCTCCGGGTCCTGCTCGCTGTATCCCGGCTTGGGCTGATGCAGCGGATAAGCCTCCGATGCCTCGAAAGCCACCTTTCCTTCACGGGTCACCAGTACCGTCTTCACCGCACTGGTCCCCAAATCCACGCCGATCACATAACGCTCCATGTTCTCATCCCCTTACCGGTTGCTCATATGAGACACAGCTACCGCTGACTGCCGCCAGCGGTAACTTTTTTTCAAATCAAACGAACTGTTAATCAGCCAAAATGTACTGGTTAAGCGCCGCCTTCAGCCATTCCTGGCGTCCGGATTCGTTTTTGCGCGGTTGTTCGTTATTCAGCGCATACTCTGCAAGGGAGGCAAGGGTAGCTTTGCCTGATACGATGTCCTGTCCGATGCCTTCCTTGAAGCTGCTGTACCGTTTCTCAATGAAATCCTCAAACACACGGTCTTCGATCAGCTTGGCCGCCACCTTCAGCCCTTTGGCATACGTGTCCATACCGGCAATGTGCGCAAGGAACAGATCTTCCGGCTCAAAGGATGCGCGTCTGACTTTCGCATCGAAGTTCACGCCCCCTTTGCCAAGACCGCCATTTTGCAGCACTTCATACATCGTAAGGGTCGCATCGTAAATATCGACCGGAAACTCGTCTGTGTCCCAGCCGATCAGCATATCTCCCTGGTTCGCATCCAGCGATCCGAGCATGCCGTTCATACGGGCTACACGCATCTCGTGATTGAACGTATGTCCTGCAAGCGTCGCATGATTTGCTTCAAGGTTCAGCTTGAAGTGCTTATCCAATCCGTACTTTTGCAGGAAAGCGATCGTAGTGGCCGCGTCGAAATCATATTGGTGCTTCGTTGGCTCTTTTGGCTTCGGTTCGATCAGGAACTGAGCCTCAAAGCCGATTTCACGGGCATAGTCAATGGCCATCTGGAACATGCGCGCCAGGTTATCCTGCTCCAGCTGCATGTCCGTATTAAGCAACGTTTCGTAGCCTTCACGGCCACCCCAGAACACATAGTTTTCACCGCCGAGGCGTTTGCCGATTTCCAGACCTTTTTTGATCTGGGCAGCAGCATGTGCATATACATCAGCATTGCAGGTGGTAGCCGCACCGTGCATATAACGAGGATTTGTAAACATGTTGGCCGTATTCCAGAGCAGCTTCTTGCCCGTTGCTTTCATCTGTTCTTCAATCAGGTCCACAATCGTATCCAGGTTGGCGTAGAATTCCTTCAGACTGGAGCCCTCCGGAGCAATATCCACATCATGAAACGCAAAATATGGAAGGTTCAGCTTCTCCATCAGTTCAAATGCAGCTTCAACCCGCGCTTTAGCAAGGTCAAGGCCTTTAAGGTGATCCCATGAACGAACGGCCGTCTCTGCACCGAACGGGTCGGAGCCGCCTGCAGTCAATGTATGCCAATAAGCCATGCTGAATTTAAAATGCTCAGCCATCGTTTTTCCTGCCACAACTTCGTCCGGATTATACCATTTGAACGCGTACGGATTCGTAGAGTTTTTGCCTTCATAACTAATTTTTGAAACGTTTTCAAAGTAAGCCATTTGATTACGCCTCCCAGTCTCATATTAGGTGCTTGCGGATTTTATTTATCTCTCAATATCGTTTACACCGCTATACTAACACAGCCCACAGAACTTTGTCTATTGCTTAAACTAAGTATTTTTTTTAAAATAGTTAAAAAGTATTCAGAACAGGAAGTGGCTCCATGAACGTCACGGGTGATCAGGCACTCGTCAAAAAGCTGAACAGATCGATTGTGCTCGATACCATCCGGCTCCATGCCCCGCTCTCCCGCGCGCAGGTGTCAGCACGCACCGGGCTGAACAAGGCTACGGTGTCCAATCTGGTTTCCGAATTAATGACAGATCAGCTGGTACGCGAAACAGGCCCCGGAGAATCCAGCGGGGGTAGAAAGCCGCTGATGCTGTTATTTAACCAGGGAGCCGGTTATGCCATCGGAATTGAGTTAAGCGTAAGTTATGTAAAAGGGGTTTTAACCGATCTGGAAGGCCATATTGTGGAGGAACGGAATGCTGCGCTTGAGGTTACGGAAGTCACATTCGTGCTTGATACAATGCGCGGCATGATTGCTCAGCTTATCCAGGCTGCTCCCTCTTCCCCACACGGTATCGTCGGCATCGGCATTGGTGTGCCGGGCATGGTCGATGCTGAAGGCACTGTTCTGTTCGCCCCTAATCTTGGCTGGGACAATACCGAGCTGCGGCAGCCGCTTGAGCGGGAATTCGGCCTCCCTGTTACAGTGGACAATGAAGCGAACGCCGGCGCACTGGGCGAGCTCCATTACGGTATGATCGGCGATGAGCAGCATGTACCGTGCCATCTTGTCTACATCAGCATAGGTTCGGGGATCGGCTCCGGCATCATCATGGATGGCAAACCATACAAAGGCGCATGGGGTTATGCGGGCGAGACCGGGCATATGTCCATCGATTGGGACGGCCTTCACTGTTCCTGCGGCAGCAGGGGCTGCTGGGAGCTCTACGCTTCCGAAAGAGCCTATGACCATACAGCGTACGACCTGCCATCCAGCAGCACGGCGCAATTGCTCGAGCTTGCGGGCCAGGGAAACGAAGCAGCCCGGCGCGTGTATGAAGAAATCGGTACGTATCTTGGCATCGGCATCACCAATATCGTCAACAGCTTTAACCCGGAGCTCGTCATCATCGGCGGCCACCTGTCCGAAGCCCGTCCCTGGCTTGAGCCATCGCTGCAAAGCAAGGTTGCGGAGCGCACGCTCCCGTACCACAGGAGAGAGCTGAATGTCCGTTTCTCACAGCTGGGCAGCCGCTCCACCGTGCTGGGCTCTGCCTATTCAGCCATCTCCACATATCTCGGTCATGTCCGTGTATCGGTCTAATGGGTTATGACATTGGCAATCAGCCCTGAAGCTCTGGTGAGCGGGGCTGCTGCCTCTGGCTGGGCCACACTCCGCCTGCCTATTCCCTTTTATATCAGCCCGACACCATGGCCCCAGCAGTTCATCCCTTCAGCCATCGAAGCATTAGCCGCTAACACCTGGACCGACAGCATGATGACTGTTCTCCTGAGCTTCATTGCTTACCACCTTTCCGCAAATATAGGCATACAGGTACTGCAGGCGGACTGTAGCATAATTGCGGTATTGTTCAAATAAAGTCATACATTTTATGATATGATCCTGCTGGTTGATTTGAACTGAAAGATGAAAGCTATCCAGAATGTTTTGCAGTCCTTCCTCAAACCGTTCTTTCCTGAAGTTGTAGACAGCAAGATGTCTGTAATACGAAGCAAGACGGACAAAATTAAACTCCTCTTTATACCGGCTCTTCCACTGGCCCGGATTCGTGACACTGTAATAGTTCAGATGGCCGGCGAACAGCCCGAGTTGCTCATCGATAAAGTAACCGTACTTATTGGCGGATTCCAGCAGCGTGATCACGCCCTCAAGAATCTCTTCCGGCTGCTCCAGCAGCAGCTCCACATAAGGAGCGACCGCGCCCTTTTTTCCCATCTTGACGTCTACGCACATCGTGTTGGCCCTGGCGAACATCCGGAATAGCTCAACATAGCGCTGCCCCGCCTCATCCAGATCACGGAACCAGCCCAGCTCCGCATACTCGGCGATAAATTGCCTGGATTCCTCGCATCTTCCGGAATATTCATAGGCGCTGGCCTTGAGAAGACGGCTCTTACCGTAATAAAACACTAGCGGACGCCGGAGCGCATAACGTTCAGCATCCCAATCACGTCTGCTTGTCCGGCATAATCCCCCGGTCAGTTCACACAGCTCATCCGAATAAAATATAACTTTATCCCACTGCTGTTTGACCGCAAAAAACTCGGCCAGCATATGCAGCCCGTCCAGAGCGAGTGCCTCGGGAAGCCGCCAGCGGTATGAATGAAAACGCAGGGCAGACTCCAGATTGCTGTGCTCATCCTGCTCGTGAATTTGAAAAAGGCGGAGATGGCTGACCGCGAGCCGTTCGGAATGACTATACTTTTCACTTTCAATGACACGCTCGTAGAGAAACAGCGCCGCCTTATGCCAGCTATTCTCATACATGATCTCGGCTGTATCAAAGATGTCCGGGATATGCGACAAATTATCCGCAAGACGATCCAGTACTTTGTTGATACAGTCAAGCTTCTTTAACTGCGCACAACGAAGCAGAAACGGACGAAGGCGCCTCCAGTGGGCAGCCGTCTCGCGAAAGCACTCGTCCGCATACATTTCGTACAGAGCTCCCTCGGGCAAACCCATGCCTGCCGTGATCAGATCGAGTTGACCGGGCGAAACTAATCTGGGAGGATTCCCGTTAATGATGCCACTGAGCGTTCCTCTGTTAACACCGGCTGCATCTGCAAAGCTCTGAAGTGTCTGTCTCTCCCGTCTGATATGCTCTTCCAATTGTGAACGAATCGTGGTGTTATGGTCCAAGTTAACACCCCCTGTAGACTAAACAATCCCTTTCAGGAAAACCCGCATATTGTGCAAGCCATAAATGAATATACCAAGATTATATGTCTAATTTTTACAGCGGTCAATCCATTTGCATTATATTAAGCAAAAGAAGCCGCTACCTTATTTAAGGCATCGGCTTCTACAATTAAAGGATGAGGTCCCCTTCTACAGGAGTTTATTTATTCAACACTTTGGCAAACTGGGTTTTATTCATACCCGAAATACGTGTTTCACCAATCAGCGTCAGAGGCACGGCGCGGACACCCATATCCCATACTTCCTGTGCATAGGCTTCATTCGTTTCGATGTTGCGCTCTTCGAATTCGATCCCCTGCTCAGTCAGATAACTCTTCACTTGCTTGCAATGCGGGCAGTTTGTAGATGTATACACGATCGCTTTTTCCACTTTAATCACCTCATTTAAATTATAACCTTACTCACTATTTTACAGCGAAACAGGGCTGTGCTCCAGGCTTTCGATGAATTTTTCCACATCCATGGCGGCCATGCATCCGCTGCCTGCCGCTGTAATGGCCTGTCTGTAACGTGTATCCTGCACATCTCCACAGGCAAAGATACCGGCGATATTCGTTTCGGAGGTGCCGGGAGTCGTTACAATATAACCGTTCGCATCGGTTGTAATCTGACCGTTCAGGAAGCCGGTGTTCGGATGATGCCCGATAGCGACAAACACACCGCTGGCTTCGAGCAGCTCTTCTTCACCTGTTTTATTATTTCTTACTTTCAGCCCTGTAACCCCTTGTTCAGAAGCGACCACTTCAAGCGGAGTACGGTCCAAAGCCCACTCTATCTTCGCATTTCCGCGCGCACGGTCCTGCATGATTTTGGAGGCCCGCAGCTCTTCACGGCGGTGCACCAGCGTCACTTTTGAAGCAAAGCGTGTCAGGAAGTTCGCTTCTTCAAGTGCGGAATCTCCGCCCCCGATCACAATAATCTCCTTATTGCGGAAGAAGAAACCGTCGCACGTAGCGCAGGTGCTTACGCCCCGTCCAACATTATCCTGCTCTCCCGGAATCCCCAGATATTTAGCGGTTGCGCCGGTCGAAATGATCAGTGTTTCCGTAACAAGCTCGCCGATTCCTTCAACTTCAAGCTTGAAAGGACGGCTGCTTGCATCCACACTGTTGACCCAGCCTGTCCGGAATTCCGCGCCGAACCGTTCAGCCTGCTTGCGCATATTATCCATCAGTTCAGGTCCCATGATTCCATCAGGAAAGCCTGGAAAGTTCTCAACATCAGTCGTTGTTGTAAGCTGGCCCCCAGGTTGGGGTCCTTCAATGATAAGCGGGTTCATATTGGCTCTCGCCAGATAGATAGCTGCTGTAAGCCCGGCAGGGCCGGTTCCGACAATAATAGATTTATACATGGTATCAACCTCCAGAATTCGATCATCGTTACTATAAGAGGTAGTTCAAAAAGTCATCTTTTGATCACGAAGTAAGTCAGGAAGCGGACTCGACATCGAATCTTGAATTCAGC
>NZ_JBHIRY010000028.1:0-59170 GCF_042138635.1 Paenibacillus medicaginis
CACGACCGTTAAGCCCTCCAGCGCCGATGGTACTTGGACCGAAGGGTCCTGGGAGAGTAGGACGTTGCCAGGCAAAATGTAAAACCACTGTCGTAAACGATGGTGGTTTTTTTATTTGAATGCAGGTAACATTTTTGTTACGGAAAGGCTATGTAAAACAGCTATAATTTACTATGGTTCAATTTACTAATCACATAAGACGGCTGTAGCTTTTTTTGAAATTTGGAAGGAAGATCATTTGTTCAGTCAGGCTGAGAAGGAGGGAAGAGCATGCGGCGAAATAGATGGCTTGTGATTACAATGCTATTGAGTATCGCTGTAGTGATTCTTACCGGTTGCGGCCCCAGGGAACCTTCATGGACGGCGTTTGAAGGTGCAGCCAACGAAAAGACATTTCCGGTACCTAAGGAAGCAAATAAAACAGAACGTGCGAGTCAAAGCTCTGAGATAGATTATGTACGCTATACTCTGCCGGGGATCAAAGAGAGTGATAACATCCCGGAACCTTATTTGCAGGAGATTGCCGCCTGGGGATGGAAGGAAGAGACTTCCCAGTCCTCGGAAGGTCAGAAGGTGTTTTTAAAGGACGGTCAGATTGTTCACCTATTGTTATATGATGATTATTTCACGGTATTGGTCCCGAAGGATAAGAAGCCTACAGCCAATGTGAAGACGATTGAAACTAACTAACGAAAAAGTGCTGAACTCTGCTTACAGACTATTACACGAAGAATTACACGAAGAGAGAGCTCTGATTAAGAGCTCTCTTTTTGAGATGTTAGAAAGTATATTATTGTTGATAATAGGACACGTCCTGCTTATTGAATTTGATCATACCGTCTTTGCGTTCCCGTTTCAGGAGATACAGGGTCCACAAGCGCGGCACGGCCAGCCATATGTGCCAGAACAGCAGGGAAAAGGTAAAGGCCGGGGGCGAAAAGAACAGGAAAACGATGGTGAAGCAAAAACCGATCCACATGACATGAAATTGTATGGCGCTGAATGTTGAATAGCCGACATATTGCTCAGGCATATATCCCTGCCAAGGCAACCTCCAGTTGTAGGACCAACGCTTACGAAGATGAGAGCCCTTTATAACCAGAAAGGAACGGATAATCACAAAATGAGTCCACATCATCACGGGAAGGGCAAGTGCAAGAAGAAAAAGGCTCGTCCAGTGCAAGGCGAACATTAGAAAAATAAGCATAATTACAGGCAGTGATAGATAGCTCCATAGCATGGGCCGGTTAATGTTTACCTTTTTAATTAACTTGTAATGATAGTACGTAGTTTTGGCATCATTGTCTTCCATCATTGGAAACCGTTCATTCCCTTCATTCTAGTTCAGGATATCCCCAAAAATTGAAACGCTTTTCTTCTATTATCGGAAAAAGTATGAATTTTTTTAAATGCTCTACAGGTACAAACACCTCTTTTGCCGCCTCTGAATAAGGTATACAAATATGACTGCAGCTATGAAAAGGTATAAAATAATAGAAACTGCACCATACTTATAGTAAATACTGATAGTAAATGAATCAAGGTGGGATTCCATATGCAAGAGGAAGGGCAGCGGTGTATTATTTGTGAGCATTACAAGACAGAAGGTATATTAATCTTGTCGGAATATATTTGTGATGCTTGTGAGGCGGAAATGATCCGGACAGATGCAACAGATGCCAAATATCATTTTTTTATTCATCAATTAAAGCAGATTTGGATGGAGAAAAACGTTTGATCAAGGCCTTCCGAGGCCTTTTTTTGTTGGATGAATTCAGCAGTAGAATAGGATTTCCCCAAGGTATACGTTAAAATGAGAGATAGTACACTGTACGAATATTTTCAGATGGAAGGAATGCACGATGTTCAGTATCAATAAACAGTCAGCGCCGTTAATGGAGGCACTTATTCGATATAGGGAGCAAAGAAAAATATCATTTCACGTTCCTGGGCATAAAAATGGCCATTTGTATGAGCATACCGATATAGCGGGCGTATTGGCACAAGTTATGACGATTGACGCCACGGAGATTACAGGACTGGATGATCTCCATCATCCTGAAGGTGTAATTCAACAGGCACAGGAGCTGGCTGCGGATTGCTTCGGGGCTGAGGAAAGCTATTTTCTCGTCGGAGGCAGCACGAGCGGCAATTTGGTTTTAATTTTGACGGTGTGCACAGCACCGGGAGATATTTTGCTGGTGCAAAGAAATGTTCATAAATCGGTGCTGCACGGGTTAATGCTTGCAGGTGCGGATGCTGTTTTTCTGGAACCTTATGTAGACGAGGTGAGCGGATTGTCTACGCTGCCTTCAGTAGAGACGGTGGTTGCAGCCATAGCTGCTTATCCGCAGGCAAAGGGACTGCTTGTCACATCACCCAACTATTACGGCATGGGAGCCGGGCTGGCCCCACTCGTTGAACTTTGCCATCATGCCGGTATTCCACTTTTGGTGGATGAAGCCCATGGGGCACATTTCGGTCAACATCCTGACTTACCTCCTTCGGCGTTATCGTGCGGTGCGGACGGGGTTGTACAATCTACGCACAAAATGCTGTCCGCTATGACCATGGGAGCGATGCTGCATATTCAAGGAAAGTACTTGAACCGGGAAATGATCCGTCAACGATTGGCGATGATTCAGAGCTCAAGTCCATCCTATCCTTTAATGGCATCGCTTGACCTGGCACGCCGGCATCTTCATATGAATGGTCCCTACGCTTTTACAGAAGGTCTCTTGGCCGTACAGGCCTTTAAGGAGGGGATCAGGGCGATACCGCGGTTTCAGCTCCTGCAGCCGGAAGCCGGGCCGAATAATGAAGGTTATACCCTGCAGGACCCGTTTAAGATTGTTGTGTATGATAGTTACGGCTGCTTGAGCGGATATGAACTACAGCGCCGACTTGAAGAGCAAGGATGCGTACCGGAGATGAGCGATGAGCGTTATGTCGTCCTGTTATTTACACTGGGCACGACTCAAGCGGACGCTAATCACCTGGTGCAGGCATTAGTGCATATACATAAGCAAGATGAAAATCCGCCAATGCCCAGTGCTTTTCCAGGTACACATTCTTACTCCAAGAGGGTTTCCACGTGGAACATTGCACCCGCATTTGCGGTCTCCAAACCGGTACCGTTTCGTCTAGCTCCTCTATCCTCGAAAAATATAAAAACAACCCCCATTGAAGACTGTGCCGGATATGTATCTGCTGAAATGATTATCCCCTACCCTCCAGGCATTCCGCTTCTTTATCCAGGAGAACAGATCGGAGAAGAAATTGCTGCACGGCTTCAACTGCTGCGTGATCAGGGAGCCAAATGCCAGGGGGCGGCCGATGAGAAGCTTAACACGATTCGAGTATATCTTTGATGTAAGACAGGACAAATGTATACTATAATAAGAACAAGTACAATTGTATGATGTTACAATGTTGCATAGAATAAGAGTTTTCTCACACCTAAAGATAAAGAAAGCAGGGAACATATGAGGGCCAGAGGCAGATTTATCACATTGGAAGGAGGCGAGGGTTCCGGAAAAACAACGATGATCGGGCGGCTGGCCAAGTATCTGGAAAGTCGGGGGTTGCCTTATATGTCAACCAGAGAGCCGGGCGGTATTGAAATAGCGGAGAAAATCCGGTCCGTAATTCTGGACAAAGCACATACCCATATGGACGCACGTACTGAAGCTCTGCTATATGCAGCGGCCCGCCGACAACACCTGGTGGAGAAGGTCGCGCCTGCCGTTGAATCCGGGATACTTGTGCTGTGTGACCGCTTTGTAGACAGCAGTCTGGTGTATCAGGGTTATGCACGTGGACTGGGGATGGAAGAGGTGGGCTCCATTAACCGTTTTGCCGTCGATTCCTGGCAGCCTGATTTAACCTTTTACCTGGATATTGAACCTGAGCTAGGGTTGGCCAGAATAGCTGCCCACCGGGGAAGTGAAGTGAACCGGCTCGATTTGGAGGATATATCGTTTCACCATAAAGTCAGAGAAGGTTATCTGCACTTAGTTCAGCAGTATCCGGAACGTTTCGTTGTTATTGACGCAGCACGGCAGCCTGAACAGGTCCTGCAACAGATGAAAGAAATCCTTGCCCAACGGGTCCTGGAGGATTATTGAGCATCAATGTTTAATTATAACTATAAGGGACAAAATGCGGTTGATTCGTTCCTTTTAACGAATTTAAGGAGGAAACAGGATGAAACTGATCATTGCGATTGTACAGGATAAAGACAGCAACAGACTGTCCAGTGGACTGGTTAAGGCGAACTTCCGCGCGACGAAGCTGGCCAGTACCGGCGGTTTTCTGCGGGCTGGGAATACTACATTCATGATTGGTGTGGATGACAGCCAGGTTGAAGCCGTAATGGAGGTCATCCGCAGCAGCTGCAAGGTGCGAGAACAACTGGTTACACCGGTGACACCGATGAGCGGAACCACCGACTCCTATCTGCCGCTTCCTGTAGAGGTTCAGGTCGGTGGAGCTACCGTGTTCGTCATGCCTGTTGACCGTTTCGAGCATTTCTAATTATGAAAATCAATCCAGGCTACCGTCCGTTGCATAGCGGTCTGTCATCAGGTGACTCAACCTCCAAGCCTGTTCAGAGTAAAAGCTTTTCCGATATGATGCATTATCAGGGGGAGCATGCTTCTCAAGAAGAATTGAACCGACGGTTCAAGGAAATACAGATGCAGGGAGACCGGCTGGCCCGATCCATGACCGTACGTGAGTTGAAGGCTTACAAAATGCTCGTCAAACGCTTTCTGGAGGATACGGTTCGACGTGGAGTAGCGATGAAGGATACGCGTGGATGGGATCGGCGCGGACGCAGCAAACGCTACAAATTGATTGACGAGGTTGACTCCATCTTATTGCGTTTGGCCGAAGAATTATTAGAGACCGAGCAGGGAAAAATTGAACTATTGCAGGGAGTTGGAGAAATTCGTGGACTGCTGATTAATCTGTCCTTCTAGATGTTCAGTACTCCAGGTCATCTGCATTAGGGGTATTCCCCTTACATTTGTTTGGCGGCCGGCTTAGACCGGATACAGTACAATCTGCTTGCCTGTCGGTCGGCAGATTATTTTTTGCCGGGATACCGGATCACAGATCGGTTCGCGGAAAGCGAGGAACTATATGTCTTTTGAACACATTGCCGGACAGGACGTGCCCAAGCGGCTGCTGCAAAATGCGCTTCGCACTGGCAGAGTAAGCCATGCCTATCTGTTCAGCGGCCCGCCGGGAAGCGGGCAGATGCAGGTGGCGCTTACTTTTGCCCAAGCTTTATTTTGCAGGGAACTCAAGGATGACGCTTGTGGAAAATGCCTGGAATGCAGAAAAATAGAGCATGGCAACCATCCTGATCTTTATGTTATAGAACCGGATGGTGCGAGCATAAAAATAGATCAGATACGAGAGCTGCAGCGGCTTTTTTCATATCGTTCCAAGGCTGAAAATCCGAAGGTCTATATTATCCGCCAAGCGGATACCATGACCGTTCAGGCAGCCAATAGTCTGCTGAAATTTCTGGAAGAACCCCAGGTGCCAGCGGTGGGCATTTTGATTTCGGATAACGGACAGGCTCTTCTTCCCACGATTCAATCGAGAACGCAGCGTGTACCTTTTACACCGTTGTCACCTGAAGTATTAATGCAGGAGCTGAGTCGGGAGGGGCATCCTGCAGCGTTGGTTCGAAGTGCCGTTCATCTTGCTTCAGGACTGGATTCCAGCCGGGAAGTTATCCAGCAGAATTGGTTTGCAGAAATTAGAAATGTAGTGTTACAATTAGTGAAGGAGTCCATGAGCAGAGGAAATTCGTCTATTATACTAGCTCAACAGAAGATTTTTAAAACAGGACTTTCCGAGCATCTGGACGCTTTTTTTCAACTGTTTCATTTGCTATTCAAGGATATGCTGCACTTCCGGTACGGAAGGCACGAAAGCATTGTTTTCATAGATCACTTGGAGAGCATCTCCAAGCTGGCAATCACCCGCAGCACCGAACAATGGGTCTCGTATATGGCTTTGGCGGCGGAATGCAGGAAGAAGCTCCGCTACAATGTGAACGGTCAGCTGTGTGTGGAGCAGCTTCTGATCGGGATGTCGGATTCAGGCGGTACGATTACCGCCTAAAGACAGCGGACTCTTCGTATGTGACGGAGCAGTTAATAAAAGGCATCGTTAAACTTTCCATGGCAGCCATTACGTTACGGCTTCAGTTAAGGTTCTAGTGGCATACAAGGAGGTTTATTTTTGTATAGTGTAGTGGGTGTCCGCTTTAAAAAAGCGGGTAAGACGTATTATTTCGATCCGCTGGAGCTTCCTTTGGAGCAGGATAACTGCGTGATCGTAGAGACGGCGCGTGGCATCGAATATGGCAAGGTGGTTGTAGGCAAGAAGGAAGTAAATGATTCGGACGTCGTGCTACCCCTAAAGAAGGTAATTCGTATTGCCGGAGATGCGGATGCGCTAATTGTTGAGGAGAATAAACGAGCGGCACAGGAAGCATTCGGTACTTGTTTAAATAAAATTAAAGACCATGGCCTTAAAATGAAGCTTGTTGACGTTGAGTTTACATTTGACCGCAATAAGATCATCTTTTACTTTACGGCGGAGGGAAGAGTTGATTTCCGTGAGCTTGTAAAGGATTTAGCCAGTATTTTCCGTACGCGTATTGAGCTCAGGCAGATCGGCGTTCGGGATGAAGCCAAGATGCTTGGCGGTATAGGGCCGTGTGGACGTGTGTTATGCTGCTCCTCCTGGCTGGGTGACTTTGAACCCGTGTCCATCAAGATGGCCAAGGATCAGAGCTTGTCCCTGAATCCTACCAAAATTTCCGGCTTGTGCGGCAGGCTGATGTGCTGCCTCAAGTTCGAGCATGATAACTATGAGAGCGCCAAGGAGGAACTGCCGCAGGTTGGCAAGCTGGTCATTACCTCTCTAGGGGAGGGCAAGGTTGTCGGTATAAATGCAGAGCAGCGTACGGTACATGTACAGCTATTTGAGATCAGCAAGGTCAAGGAACTTCCAATGGACGACGTTGTCGTCAAGTAAACCATTAGGTTGCTTCGGGGTGGAATCTTGGATAACAAACAAAGTGTTTTTGCGCGTATTCTTGAGATGGAAACGCAAATGGGACAGATGTATAGTGATCTGGGTGAGCTGAAGCTTGCAGTGAAGGAATTACTGGAAGAGAATCAGCGACTTACAATTGAAAACGAACAGCTGCGCAAAATGCTCATTCGCGATAATACAAGAGCGGAAGAGACGGTAATAGAGCAGCCCGTGCCCCTTTCTGCAAACGATGTGGAGACTGAAGCGTCGGAGGCAGGAGAGGTTGTGGGTGAAGGCTATGATAATTTGGCAAGGCTGTATCATGAAGGATTTCATATATGCAATGTGTATTACGGACATTTGCGGACAGAGGGCGACTGCCTGTTCTGCTTGTCATTTTTGAATAAATAAATACAAAGCCGTAGGGCACTTGCCTGCGGCTTTTTCTTTAGCTATATCGTTTAAAAGGATGGATAAACCGGAATGATGGAAGAAAAGAGTAAATCTGAAAGGATTGACGATCTGTTAACTCATAATTTGCGCATTATACAAAGTGATGAAGTGTTCAGCTTTTCGATGGATGCCGTGCTGCTGGCCAGATTTGCAGGCATACCTATGAGAGGGAAAATACTCGATCTATGTACAGGCAACGGCGTGGTGCCTCTTCTGCTGACGACAAGAACGAAGGCGGTCATCGAGGGGATTGAAATTCAACCCCGTCTGGCGGATATGGCGCGCCGCAGCGTAGCTATGAATGGATTGGAGGACAGGATTACGATCCGTGAGGGGGATCTGAGAAGCCTGTTTGAAGTTACAGGGCATGGGGGATATGACGCGATAACGGTCAATCCGCCTTATATGCCGCTGAATGGCAGTGATATCAAGCTTAATCCCCATCAGGCTATAGCAAGGCATGAGCTTAATTGTACGCTTGAGGAAGTGATTGTGGCCTGTACCCGCCTGATCCGGACCGGGGGCAAGGTTTCCATGGTGCATCGTCCGCAGCGGCTTGGTGAGATCATATCCCTTATGCGTATACACAGACTGGAGCCCAAACGTATCCGCTTCGTGCACCCCCGAGCTCATCTGGAAGCCAATATGGTGCTTATTGAGGCGATGCGGGATGCCAAGCCGGATGTACGTCTGCTGCCGCCACTGATCGTGTACGAAGGCAACGGGCGCAATCAATACACAGCTGAAATGCAGGAAATATACTTTGGCAAGGATTCAGGGACACCAACGGAAAGAAAACCTGACATTGAAGGGTAGCGCTTAATTATAAACGGCAAGGAGATATTTGGATATGAAATTGGCTGTACAAAAAAGCTACTCGGACCGGCCCAACGAATATGGAACTTTATTTCTCGTAGGTACGCCAATCGGCAATCTGGAGGACATGACCTTCCGAGCTGTAAAGACACTGCAGGAGTGCAGCATCATTGCCGCCGAGGATACGAGGCAAACCCGCAAATTGCTTACTCATTTCGACATTATCCCGAACAAGCTCTTTAGTTACCATGAGCACAATAAGACGGCAAGCGGGCCTGAATTGATACGTTATATAATGGAAGGAAAAAATTTGGCACTGGTCAGTGATGCCGGCCTGCCAGCCATTTCGGACCCGGGAGCTGATCTGGTTCAGCTTGCGCTGGCTGCGGGAATTGCTGTTGTTCCTATACCGGGAGCCAATGCCGCTCTGTCAGCGCTCATTGCCTCCGGATTGAAAACGGAACGATTTACCTTTGCCGGGTTTCCGCCCCGGGACCGGAAGGAACTGTTCTCCCTTTTGCATACCTTTGAAGCCTCGCATGGTACGCTCGTGTTTTATGAATCTCCGCATCGGATTGTCAAAACACTGGCCGTCATTCAGGAGGCTTATGGAACCCGTCAAATCGTGCTTGCCAGGGAGCTTACAAAGCTTCACGAGGAGTGGGTGAGGGGATCTGTCACGGATTGTCTGGCCTGGCTGGAGGAGCATCCGCCACTTGGAGAATATTGTTTGGTTGTTGAAGGGAAAAGCGCCCGGGAAGAAGCTGAGGAAAGACAAGCATGGTGGAAAGAGCTAACATTGCAAGAGCATGTAGAACATTATGAGTCGGAGGGAAATAGCAGGAAAGAGGCCATGAAACGCACGGCTGCAGATCGCTCGCTTTCAAAAAGGGATGTGTATAATGAGCTGCTGACTTTGGGGGATAAATGAATTTTGTCCGAATTTATGTAAAAAAAGAACCTTCCAGCGGTAGAAATCAACGCGGAAGGCAGCAAAGGAGATATGAAAAGGTTAGAATTAACAGTTGGTTGTTGGTTTTAATTATATACTATAAATCTTATTTTGTCACAGGTGTTGGGATTTCGGAAATACATTCGTTGCAAACAATTTTACCTTTGAAGTAAGTAACGTTTTCCGCATTGCCGCAAAAGATGCAGGCAGGCTCGTATTTTTTGAGCATAATGCGCTCACCGTCAACGTAAATTTCCAGGGCATCCTTCTCGCCAATGCCCAGTGTGCGGCGCAGCTCGATCGGAATAACGACACGTCCAAGCTCATCAACTTTTCTTACAATACCAGTAGATTTCATCATAATAAATCAGGCTCCTCTCGCCATATAGAAAATTTCAATTGTCATCATTCGACATTATTTTCTGTTTTCTGAATTTAACTATACCAACGATTCCCAAATCAGTCAACCTAAAAGTTAGGCATGAAACCTAAATTTTCAAAATCAAACCTGCTAATATGACTAGGAATCAACAATTAATATTATAAAATATATTATAATGAGTATGTCGATTTGGAAATCATTAATAGTATAAAATAAGACGAAATTCGACAAAAGATGTCGAATTCCTGCGACACATACCTATGTTTTACATCGGTTACATATATCCTATTTTCAAGGAGCTAAGGCCAAATGAATCTGATGCAGCAGCCGCTTACGGAAGAGAAAGTGTTTAAAGATCCGGTCCACAATTACATTCACGTTCAGGATGTTGTCATCTGGCGTTTGATTAATACTTCTGAGTTTCAGAGGCTGCGCCGGATTCGTCAGCTTGGAACTTCCTATTTAACTTTTCATGGTGCTGAACACAGCCGTTTCTCTCACTCCCTGGGCGTATATGAGATTACACGCCGCATCATTTCCCAATTTGAACGCGGTGAATATACAGACTGGCCCAAGGAAGAAAAACTGGTCACCTTATGTGCCGCCCTGCTGCATGATTTGGGGCATGGCCCGTTCTCCCATTCCATCGAAGAAGCCTTCGGCATGAATCACGAGGATTGGACCTGCCGTATTATTTTGGGAGACACGGAGATCAATACGGTCCTTTGCCAGGTTGAACCCGGGTTTCCGGAAAAGGTCGCTGCCGTGATCTCAAAAACCTACGATAAACCGATCGTAGTCAATTTGGTAACGAGTCCGCTGGATGCGGACAGAATGGATTATCTGCTGCGGGACGCCTACCAGACAGGAGTTAATTACGGCACCATCGACCTTGACCGCATTCTGCGCCTGCTTCGCCCTCATAAGGGCCGTATTGTCGTCAAGGACTCGGGAATGCATGCTGTGGAAGACTACCTGATGTCCCGTTACCAAATGTACTGGCAAATTTATTTTCATCCGGTGACCCGCAGCTCGGAAATTATACTGCGGCTCATTTTCCGGAGAGCCAAGGAGCTAATGAATCAGGGGTATGCCTTCGGATTTCTGCTTGATCCTCTTCCCGACTTAATCCGCGGAGATCTGACAGTCAGCCAGTATTTAATGCTGGATGAATCCCTGATACAAACTGTATTTAATTTATGGAAGCAGGAAGAGGACCCTGTTCTGAGCGACCTGTGTTCGCGTTTTATGGATCGCAGGCTATATAAATATGTGCAAATCGACTCTATGGATAGGAGTATGATTGACGATTTGCGGGCCGCCCTTGCGAAGGCTGGACTTCACCCCGACTATGACTTGGAAATTGATTTTCCGACAGACCTTCCTTATGATGTATTCCGGAAGGACGGATCGACAGAGAATCAGATTTTGCTGCTTGGCCGGGAGGGCGGTGTGCGCGAAATATCTGAAGTGTCGGATATCGTACGCTCAATCAGCGGTATTCACCGGGGAAAATACCATCTGTATTACCCGCAAAATAAATTGGAGCAAATTAAGGATAAGCTGCCGCCCGACATCCAGAAATTGTTTGTAAAATAACCTTCAAATCATTTGTTTTTAATCTAAGCATCATGATATAGAAGATTGCAAAAATTGAAAATTGCCAAAGAAAGAAATTAATCTAAATTAAAACCAATTAAGGAGGAACAATCCTTGGAATTATTTGATACGCATACCCATCTTGATTCGCCGTCATTTAACGAAGACAGAGAGCAAATCATATCAAACGCCGTCGAAGCGGGAGTTACACGAATGGTCAATGTCGGGTTTAATAGAGAGACTATTCCCAGTACAATGGAGCTTGCTGAAACTTATGATTTTATTTATGCTGCTGTCGGATGGCATCCCGTTGATGCCATCACCATGCAGGATGGGGACTTGGAATGGATTGCATCGCTTTGCAAGCATGAGAAGGTCGTAGCCATTGGGGAAATTGGACTGGATTACCATTGGGATACTTCTCCGAAGGATGTTCAGCAGCGGGTGCTGCGCCAGCAAATCGGACTTGCCCGGGAGCTGGGGATGCCGATTGTCATTCACAACCGCGATGCGCACGAGGATATCGTGAAAATTTTGCGTGAAGAGAAAGCGCATGAGGTTGGAGGAATTATGCATTCGTTCTCTGGCAGCTGGGAAATTGCTAAATTATGTCTGAATATGGAATTTCATTTGTCCTTTGGAGGCCCGATTACATTCAAAAATGCGCGTCAGCCGAAAGAGGTTTTGGCGCAGGTGCCGCTGGATCGCTTATTGATTGAAACCGATTCCCCTTATCTGACTCCCCATCCCTTCAGAGGCAAACGAAACGAGTCGGCCTATGTGAGATTGGTGGCTGAGGCAGCTGCCCAAATCAAGGGAATTTCCGTCGAGGAATTGGCGGCGATCACCACCAAAAATGGGCTGGAACGATTTTACATACGGAGAGAATGAGAGATAAATCATTAAAAAAGTATCCTAGACAGAGCTAAACATAAAAATGTTCCGGGAAAACCGCGATTATTACAATATTTTAACCGATTATTTAGAGAAAAGCACTTGAAAGCTGCTTTACAACATGCATGTAAACAGGATATCATCGTTTCAGTGAATTATTGATGCTGTGTAAAGCGGCAAATTCAGTAGTTCATTTCATGAACCAGTCTCGCTTAATCTCTGTTATGGAGAACGGGGGAACCGATATGGTGGCAGGCCATAAGGAGAGCGTACAGACATAGACGTATTGTCGTGTGCATGTACCTTCGCTTATGCCGGACGTCATAGTTCGATTTCTTTTCTGGGTCTTAGGGGTGAATGTGAAGGCAGCCGCCATGAGCGGGTGACCTGAACTAGGGCGACTCTCTACGTCCGAATCCGACAGCTAACCCCGTAAGCGTATCAAGAGAGAAGCTACCTCGTGTATGGATTTTCCGCATATGTCATTGACGGAAGTCACGAAAGAGCTCTCTTAACTCTTTCTTGACTTTTTTAGTTTATGAATATGGGAGAATCTGCCCACATACTGTTACATAACGGAGTTATGAAGCAGTAAAGGGGGGCGCCATGCTGCGAAGACGGGAACATGATGCAGGGCAGGTTGCAGTCAGGCTTGTCTTGTAGAAAATCTGGTATAGTCGCGTCAACTTCAATCATGTATTACTCTCAGACGGCGAGGCTATGAAGGAGGACGGAGAAGTGGGAATTTTCCAACAAGGGGAGACCCATGAGTCACGCTCATCCAGCATGTCTTACGCGTTGCGATGGAGGCATGAAAAATTGCGCCATGCATCATTGGTCGCTATTTTTCTAATCGCACTAACAATCACAATCTCTATTCTGGTGTACACGCAGACAAAGAAACAAGTGGTTCTGGTCATCAACGGTCAGACGAAAGCGGTTGAGACCCGCGGAGAAAGTTTGCAGGATGTTCTGGAGGAGCATTCTATTACACTGGCACCCCATGACAAGATTTCCATGCCGGTGAACGGAGCTGTACAGAATGGGGAGCGGGTAGTCATTAAACGGGCTGCGCCAGTGAACGTATCCGCAGGCTATGAAACCAAACAGCTGTACACCACCGAAAATACAGTAGAAGACGCTATTCGAACCTTGGGCTACGAATTGTCACCGGAAGATAAGGTTTCCCCCTCACCGGATACCAGAATCTCTTCTAACATGGATATAAAAATTGTTCGTGTTACGAAGCAGAAGGTTCAACAAAAGGCAGAGATTCCTTACAGAGTCGTCAAGACGGCTGATCCAAGCTTGTACAAGGGAGATAATCGCACCTTGGTGAGCGGCAAGGATGGAGTCATGGTCCAGAATATTGAGAAGGTGTATCATGACGGGAAACTGATTTCAAAGCGTATGGTAAGCAAAGAAGTTGCTACGAATCGTGTTGACAAGGTTATTGCAGTAGGTACGAAGAAGAAACCTGTTGTACTGGCGGCATCTATCGGACCTTCCGGTTCCGCAAAGACGGCCGGTGCCAATACGATTAGCCGGGTAGGAATAGAATTTAAATATACAAAAGTTTTAAGCAATGTATCCATGACGGCTTACTCCGCACAGCAGCCTGGCATAGGCACCCGGACATCCTCCGGCACACGCGTTACTGAAGGACGCACCATTGCCGTGGACCCTAATGTCATCCCAATAGGCTGGTGGGTATATATTGAAGGTCTTGGCTTCCGTCGTGCTGAGGATACTGGCGGCGCCATAAAAGGCAACAAAATCGATGTGTATTATGAGAGTTTGAATCAGGCGATGAATTTTGGCCGTAAAACAGGAATGACAGTGTATGTCATCGGTCCGGTCAAACCGGAGTTGAATTAACCGCAGGCGGAAATGTTGGAGCTTGTAATTCAATCGCTGGTTAGGATAGTATTAAGAACATAAAGATGCCATGCTAAGAAGGGGAGGATCATCCTCTTCTTATTTTTATTTTGTGCTAAATGCCAAGCTCGGGATGAGAGCATCGGGAAGGAAGATAGATTCATGATTAAGGAAGTCATCGTAGTGGAGGGCCGGGATGATACGGTGGCCATCAAAAGGGCGGTCCAGGCCGACACGATTGAAACCGGCGGTTCTGCCATCAATGCCACGACGATTCGCAAAATTGCCATGGCTCAGAAGCGGCGGGGGATCATTATCCTGACCGATCCGGATCACGCCGGGGAGCGGATTCGCAAGATTATTGCCTCCAGGGTGCCGGGGTGCAAGCAGGCATTTATTCCTGAGGCGGAAGCGACCCGGAAAGGGGATATCGGGGTGGAGAATGCTTCTCCCGAAGCGATCCGTCACGCACTCGCCAGAGTTCATACTACGGTAGAGGATGCGCGCCCCCTGATCGATTGGGAGGACCTTATTGACGCGGGCATGATCACACATCCACGGGCGGCCTCCCGCAGGATGACGTTAGGCAACATCCTGGGCATCGGTTATTGCAACGGCAAGCAGCTTCATAAGCGGCTGACGATGTTCCAAATCAGCCGCGAGGAGTTCGCGGCGGCATTACAGCAAATTGAAAGCGAAGGATTGTGATGGACATGAAGGGTCTTGAAGATATTGCGACTCCCCGCCGGACCAAGGAGATCATTCAGAGGCACGGTTTCTCGTTCAAGAAGAGTCTGGGACAGAATTTTCTGGTTGACCAGAATATATTGCAAAAAATCGTGGCTGCCGCCGGATTGGATGAGACCAAGGGAGCGCTTGAGATCGGGCCGGGCATTGGAGCGCTGACGGAGCGGCTGGCCCGTTCGGCCAAGTGCGTAACGGCTGTGGAGATCGATCAGCGGCTTCTGCCCATTCTGGACGAAGTTATGGCACCGTACGACCAGGTGCGCGTACGTCACGGGGACGTGCTGAAGCTGGACCTTAAAGAAGTGTTCGCGGAGGACTTTGCGGATGTGGAAAAGGTCAGCGTGGTAGCCAATCTGCCTTATTACGTCACAACTCCCATCTTGATGAAGCTGCTGGAGGACAAGCTGCCTCTGGAGAATATCGTCGTCATGATTCAAAAGGAGGTAGCTGAACGAATGGCCGCGGCTCCAGGCTCCAAGGATTATGGCAGCTTGAGCATAGCGGTGCAGTATTACAGTGAGCCGGAGCTGGTCTGCATTGTGCCGCACACCGTATTCATTCCGCAGCCCAATGTGGAATCGGCGGTTATCCGGCTGCGTGTAAGACCGGAGCCACCGGTCCAGGTTCCGGACGAAAAGCATTTTTTTGAAGTCGTGCAGTCTGCCTTCGCGCAACGGCGCAAAACGATTGCTAACAACCTGAAGAGCCGATTCTTCACAAAAGAGAATAAGGATGCGTTAGAGCCCCTTTTGCGGTCCGCAGACATTGAACCCTCCAGAAGGGGAGAAACGCTCAGCATCGAAGAGTTCGCGCGTCTGAGCACGCTGTTGCTGGAAGCAGGCTATAAATAAACATCCGTTCTGCCATGCTTGATTTCAGACGGCCGGAACCAAAGCGGGGTATTGCCCATACGATGAAGCAGGGGTGATACACATTGATGATCATTGGAGACTTGGTCGTTCGTAAATCGTACGGCAGGGACGTGACGTTCCGCGTAGAGGAAGTCTGGCGCGATAATGCCATCATTAAAGGGACAGAGTTCCGGCTGCTGGCAGACTCCCCTATGAGCGATCTGGTCAAAGTGTCGACCGATCCGATGAACGGCATAACCAAACAGGCACAAATTAAAGCTTATCAATCCCTCTCTTCCCTGAAGCAGGAACGGCTGCAGCAGGCGGAACGGGGGCATGAGCTGCTGAACCAAAGCCAGGCCGCGAATGCATCCTATTTTGAAATGCCCGGCAAGGTGCTCCATTTGGACGGGGATGCCAACTATCTGCATAAAAGCATGAAGCTGTATGAACAGCTCAGGGTTCCGGCTGAGGGATATCATGTACATGAGTCCGCCATGGCGGACGTTCTGCTGAAGCTGCTTCCGCGCGCTCGCCCCGATATTCTCGTCATCACCGGGCATGACGGTGTGCTCAAAAAGCGTCAGCCTTATGATTTGTACAGTCTGTCCAGCTATAAAAATTCACAAAACTTCGTCTCTGCCATTCAGGTGGCAAGACAGTACGACAGAAATCTGGACTCGCTTACGATTGTAGCAGGGGCATGCCAGTCCCATTTTGAGGCGCTGCTCCGTACAGGAGCGAATTTTGCCAGTTCTCCCGGCCGTATTCTGATCCATGCGCTGGATCCGGTATATATTGCGGCCAAAGCCTCCTTTACGTCGATAAAGGACACGGTAAGTATGGGAGATATATTTAATCATACGATCAGCGGAAGCCAGGGGGTCGGGGGAGTGGAGACCCGGGGAAGCTATCGAATAGGTCTGCCCCGACTGGAAAATCTTTCAACATTGAAGGTGACACCATCCGCAATATAACACATGTATAGATTGAAACTGGTTATGTGCCGCCCTGCTTGCAGGGTTTTTTTGTGCATCATTTTTCATGAAAAATTAAATTGACAACACAATTTGTCTGCTGCTATAATATTTCCTTCGATTTGACAATGTCCACCAAATCCATTATAATGGGTCAGGAAAGAGGTGGTCGTTAACAATGGCTAAAAATTCGCTATTGGATATCAAACGCAGTCTCGATGCACATGTAGGGCAAAAGATTTTGCTGAAGGCTAACGGCGGTCGACGCAAGACCGTTGAACGAACTGGTGTATTGGAAGAAACGTACCCTTCTGTTTTTATTGTAAAGCTTGACCAAGAGCAGCAAAGCTGTAAGCGTGTTTCTTACAGTTATGCGGACATCCTTACAGAATCCGTGGAAGTTACTGTTTATGATGCCGATGGACCGATGGTTGTCGAGTATCACTAATGTAGCGTTCCATATATGCTTAATTTCACACGCAAGCGGCGCGGCTCATGGCTTCGCCGTTTTTTGCTGCTTGTATGCTCAGGATAGGATACCGCACCAGGGCACATACTATGGACGGGAATATTCATCCTGTTTCCATTTGCAAGGAGGCGGTTTACGAATGAGCCGAAGAAGAAGAGGAGTCATGTCAGAGGAACTGAAGTATGAGCTTGCCAAGGATTTGGGGTTTTACGATACCGTGCGTGAGGAAGGCTGGGGCGGTATTAAGGCCAAGGATGCGGGCAACATGGTGAAAAGAGCAATCCAGCTTGCAGAACAAGCAGCTTCACGCAATCCGCGGCAGTAACAAAGCAGCATGCTCCTGAAGCGGGGGGATTTGGCAGGTTGCCGGATTCCCCCGCTTTTTACCTGTTTCTATGCTTGGCACGCTCGGTTTGATATAATATGTTAAATTGTCTTGAGCGAAAGGGTAAGGATGGGTGAACTCCTTGAGAATATACGAGAAGGCTCCGGCTAAAATAAATTTAATGCTTGATGTGCTGCAAAAACGCCCCGACGGATACCATGAGGTGGAAATGATCATGACCATGGTCGATCTTGCGGACAGGCTCGAAATGTCCGAGCTGCCGCGCGACACCATTATCATATCAAGCCAGGCAGGCTACATACCGCTGGATGAGAAGAACCTGGCCTTTCAGGCTGCGCGGTTGATTAAGGACCGTTATAACGTAAATAAAGGTGTCTATATTCATCTTGATAAAAAGATTCCCGTTGCCGCAGGCCTTGCAGGAGGCAGCAGCGATGCTGCCGCAACGCTGCGCGGCCTGAACCGTTTATGGAAGCTCGACATTTCCGATGAAGAGCTGTGTGAGCTTGGCGCGGAGTTGGGGTCGGATGTGCCCTTCTGCGTAACCGGAGGTACGGCGCTTGCTACAGGCCGCGGAGAAGTGCTGACCCCGTTGCCTAATCCGCCGCAATGCTGGGTTGTACTGGCAAAGCCTCCGATCAACGTATCCACGGCAGATGTCTACGGAAGAATAAGGGCTGACAAAATACCACATCATCCGTCTGCGAAAAGAATGGAACAAGCCATACGCGGAAACTCGTTTACGGGTGTCTGCAGAGAGCTCGGCAATGTGCTTGAGGATGTGACCTTGAAGCTGTATCCGGAAGTGCAGCGGCTGAAGGAGTCCATGGTACGGCTCGGAGCGGATGGTGTGCTGATGTCGGGCAGCGGCCCTACTGTATTCGGCCTGGTCTCGAAGGAGGCAAAAATTCCGCGCATTTACAACGGGCTGCGTGGTTTCTGCAAGGAAGTGTATGCAGTACGGCTTTTAACATAAGAAAAACGAAGTGGATTTGTAGGTTTTCTTAGGATTACCTTGTTTATATACGTACAAAAATGGTATATTTTATTGTGAATATTCGGTTTTTGAACAATCAGTACCGTAACAGCCGAAAATTTCGGGACAACCCGTTGGACACGGCAGACGAACAAGTACGGATGTAACAGATCGCGAGGAATTGCTGTGAAAAAATTAAAACGAAGCGCACGCCTGATTGAGATGACTCAATTTTTACTGGCAAGGCCGCATACACTTGTGCCCCTTACTTATTTCGCTGACCGTTATGGGGCTGCCAAGTCATCCATCAGCGAGGATTTGGCCATTATCAAGGAAGTATTCGAGGAAGACGGAACGGGAGAGCTGCAGACGCTGGCCGGAGCGGCCGGCGGGGTAAAGCTGATTCCCAGACTGTCCAGGGAGCACGCGTTGGCATTTACCGAATCGCTTTGCAAGCAACTGGAGCAGCCTGACCGGATTTTGCCGGGCGGGTATTTATACATGTCCGATTTGCTCGGGCAGCCTGCCACGATGAATGAAGCGGGGAAAATTTTTGCCACCGCGTTTGCGGATCGTGCCATTGATGTGGTTATGACGGTGGAAACGAAAGGGATTCCCTTAGCTTACGCAACAGCCGCACAGTTGAACCTCCCTGTTGTTCTCGTACGCCGCGACCATCAGGTGACAGAGGGCTCGGCTGTGAGTATTAATTATGTATCTGGGTCACAGAAGAGCCTTCATACGATGTCGCTTTCGAGAAGAGCACTTCCGGAGAAGTCGAAGGTTCTGATCGTGGATGATTTCATGAAAGCGGGAGGAACCATTCAGGGCATGGTCGATTTGCTGGTGGAGTTTAATGCTACGGTATCAGGAGTAGGGGTGCTTGTAGAATCAGGCGAGGTCGATACAGAGGAAAGACTTTTGCATGATTATGTATCGCTTGCGAATTTAACAGCGGTCGACTCCAAAAGCAAGCAGATTAAAGTAAAACTTGGGAACTACTTCGGCTGACAATATGTTGACATATTTGAAAAAACCGCATGAATTCAATAAAAATTTAGTGTATTGAAAAAATTACCTTAATTCAGGATACAAATTGTACAAAAAAAGAAGGATTTTGATTTGTTGTGTGGAATTATACACCAAGTCCTCAATGGAAAAAGGTGGTGATACACACATGCAAATTACGGATGTCAGACTCCGCCGAGTAAACTCCGAAGGAAGAATGAAGGCGATAGCCTCCATTACCATTGATAATGAGTTTGTCGTACACGACATACGGGTTATCGACGGGAATAATGGAATGTTCGTAGCGATGCCAAGCAAACGGACTCCGGATGGAGAGTTTCGCGACATTGCTCATCCGATTTCTTCAGGTACACGTGAGAAAATTCAGGATGCCGTGCTCGCTGAGTACGAACGGGCTGCCGTCGAAGAAGAAGTGATTGAAGAAGGCGCTTAAGGTTAACTTGGGACGCGATTGGGGTTTTAAAGAAAAGAGAGCCACTAACTGTGGCTCTCTTTTCTTTTTCCCTAGAATAAGATATATTCTTAATGGAGTTGTAAACTCCATTGCAAATTTCAATAATGCCGCAAGGCAGTGACGAATAAGTTGCCGCTGGCATCGAGCAACGATGAGGGCGGCAACAACGACAGCAATCCGGCACATCAATGCGGATTCTTATTTAGCAGGAGGTCCAGCACAAAGCTGGTCTGAAAACCAGGCGACGCTGAACAAGAGATGCCGGTTGTTTTCAGAATAGGAGGGTAATTCTTTTGAAAAGGTTGGCAGTGATTCTTGCCGCAGGGCAGGGAAAACGTATGAAATCCAAACTTTATAAGGTGCTGCATCCGGTATGTGGCAAACCGATGGTTGGACATGTCAGCGACACCATTCGTCAAGTGGGTGTATCCCGCAGCATTGCTGTTGTAGGCCACGGGGCGGAAGCTGTTCAGGCTTATTTGGGCGATGCGGCTGAGTATGTTTTGCAAACGGAGCAGCTGGGAACCGGTCATGCGGTAAAAATGGCAAAGGAATTGCTCGCCCAGGAGAACGGGACAACGATCGTGATTTGCGGAGACACGCCGCTTGTGACGACAGAAACACTGGAAAGCCTGATCCGCTTGCATGAGGAGCGCGGTGCGGCAGCCACGATTTTGACCGCACACCTTGATCAGCCTCAAGGGTACGGCCGGGTAATCCGGGATGCATCGGGCTCGGTAACCAAAATTGTGGAGCAGAAGGACTGCACTCCCGCAGAGGATCGTGTTCAGGAGATTAATACAGGGACCTACTGCTTTGACAATGCCAAGCTGTTCAGCGCCTTGGAGCGAATCACCAACCAAAATGCACAGCAGGAATACTATCTGACGGATGTCATCGGCATCATGCGTGGTGATGGAGATGGTATCGAAGCCTATATGACGAATGACCCTGCTGAATCCATTGGTGTTAATGACCGGATTGCCCTCTCTGAAGCAGAGCGCTTAATGAGGGAACGTATCGTACGCCGCCATATGCTGAATGGGGTGACCGTGATGGATCCGTCATCGACATATATCGACAGCGATGTCATCATCGGTTCAGATACTGTCCTTTTTCCCGGTACCGTTTTATCAGGCAGCACCAAAATTGCCGAGGACTGCAAAATTGGACCGAATGCAGAGTTGACGGACACCATCATTCATAGCGGAGCCGAGATCAAATATTCCGTTCTGTCAGAGGCTGAAGTTGGTATGAACACCTCTGTAGGCCCATTTGCCTACTTGCGCCCGGGAACAAAACTTGGAAATGACGTAAAAATCGGTGATTTTGTGGAAGTGAAAAACGCCACGATTGACGATAATTCTAAAGTTTCCCATTTGAGCTATATCGGCGATGCCAGAGTGGGTAAACATGTGAATATAGGGTGTGGAGCAATAACGGTCAATTATGATGGTTATAATAAATCCATTACCGAAATCGAAGACAATGCGTTCGTAGGCAGCAATGTAAACCTCGTTGCTCCTGTCAAAATCGGCCAGGGCGCGTACGTCGTTGCTGGTTCAACCATTACGAAAGATGTTCCTGAAAATGATATGGCCATTGCCAGACCCCGTCAGGAGAACAAGACGGACTATGCCGACAAAATCAGGGCACGGGCGAAAGCGAAGAAAGACGGGCTGAACGGTTAGCAGGCACCGTATTCATCTTATTCATATGATTTACCCGGATTTCCCGGATATGCCGTCCACGAAGCGGTAATAAGGTTCCTATGGACGAACCAGCACGGAGGGTTTCTATTAATGACTTATTGTGATTCCAAACTCAAGATTTTCACCTGTAACTCCAATCCGAAATTAGCCCATCAGATTGCGGACTATATCGGAATCCCTATGGGGGAATCCCATACGACGTCCTTCAGCGACGGTGAAATTCAGGTTAAATTGTCAGAGAGTGTGCGGGGCTGTCACGTATACATTATTCAGTCCACTTGCCTTCCGGTGAACGACAATCTGATGGAGCTTCTGGTTATGGTGGATGCGCTCAAGCGGGCATCCGCCAAAAGCATAAACGTAGTCATACCGTACTACGGATATGCGCGGCAGGACCGTAAAGCCCGCAGCCGTGACCCGATCACCGCCAAACTGGTGGCTAATCTGATCGAGACAGCGGGCGCCCACCGGGTCATTACAATGGATCTGCATGCTATGCAAATTCAGGGCTTTTTTGATATTCCAGTGGATCATCTGCTGGGTGTTCCGATTCTGGCTCAGTATTTCCGCTCCAAGCAGATCGAGAATCCCGTTATCGTGTCCCCTGACCACGGCGGTGTGGTGCGTGCGCGAAAGCTGGCGGATTTCCTGAATGCCCCGCTGGCGATTATTGATAAGCGCCGTCCGGAGCCGAACGTCAGCGAAGTTATGAACATCATCGGTAACATTGAGGGCAAAACAGCAATCATTATTGACGACATTATCGATACGGCAGGAACCATCGTGCTGGGAGCCAATGCATTGAAGGAAGGCGGCGTGAAGGAAGTATACGCATGCTGTACGCATCCGGTATTGTCTGGCCCGGCCATGGAGCGTCTGGAGAATGCACCGTTGAAAGAAGTCGTTGTTACCGATACGATTCCTATTGTACATCCTAATCCTACAAGCAAACTGAAAGTGCTGTCCGTAGCACCTTTGATGGGTGAGGCTATTATTCGCGTCCATGAAGAACTGTCGATCAGCAAGCTGTTTGAAATAGAATAACCTGCCGGCAAAGACATAGAGGGGTTACCTTTTCCATCATGGAAAAAGTAACCCCTGTCGGCATGTCCGGCCTTTTCCTCAATATCCCGGACACGATACAAAGGTGAAGCGCAGCCGATTGTACAAGGTATTGTCAATTTCGACGAAATGCTCATTAAAACGGGCGACATGCCCGATACCGACGTGCGCACCGGTCTGATCGTACACCTGTACAGGAACGGTCTGTTTTAAGTGGTACAGAAAGTGGCTGTCGTAAATTAGTACATCTCCCTGATCACGCATAGATCGGTTTCACCTTCCTCATTTCAGAACAGCGCAATAGCAAGGGATTTTTATTTTTACAATTATTTTAACAAAAAAATGAAAATTGCACAGCGAGGTGAACCGCGATGAAATGGATTGTCGGTCTCGGCAACCCGGGTCCCCAATATGAGAAAACGAGGCATAACGTCGGTTTTATGGCCCTCGATCAGCTGGCCGCACGGCACGGGATTACCATAAATCAGAGTAAATGCAAGGCATTGATCGGTGAAGGCGTTATTGGCGGTGTGAAAACGGTGCTGATCAAGCCCATGACCTATATGAATTTATCGGGTGAATCGGTACGCGCCTATATGGATTATTATAAAGCCGATTTAAACGATTTAATCGTCGTATATGATGATTTGGATACCGAGGTCGGGAAAATCCGGCTCCGCTATCAGGGAAGCGCCGGCGGCCACAACGGGATCAAATCAATTATTCAGCATACGGGAACCCAGCAATTCAACCGGATTCGCATGGGCATATCGAGGCCAGAGCCTGGATACGCCATCGTGGACTATGTGCTGGGCGTTTTCCCGAAAAAAGAGAAGGAAGCCCTGGAGAGCATGATCAGCGAAACGTGTGACGCCTTGGAGTACAGTCTGGACAATACGTTTGAAAGAACGATGGCCAAGTTTAATAAATAAAGGACAGCCTCCCGGAAGAATTTCCCTGAACAGGGCTAAACACAGCCTGACGGGGACATACTGAGAGGAATAGACCACTTTCGGGAGGCATATAGATGGCAGTAAATTATGTATGCAGGCATTGCCGGACCTTCATTGGCCGGATCGAGTCTGATCATATCAGTGAGGAAAAGCTCGGTTTTCATTTCTTGACCCCCGACGAACGGCGGGATATAATAGCCTATAATTCAGGCGGAGAGATTACGGTTCGGATTACCTGCGACTATTGCACGGAGGCGCTGAAGTCCCATCCGGAGCTCAGCCTGCTGGCAAATCCGCTACAGTAATATAGGCTGTTAGTACTATATCATTGGCCTTTCGGAGCCTTGGCACGTTGCTGAGGCTTCTTTTGCAGTTTACACATAGAATGGATTTTGAAATCAAGAAAGCAAAAGGGGTGCCTTTTTTTGTTACAAGCACTTATTCAGGAATTTTCCAAGGATGCCGATCTCGGATCGATCACGGCGGGAATCGCATCGGGTATGAAGGAGCAGCTGATCTCCGGTTTGTCCGGTTCGGCGCGCCAAGTATTGATGGCTGCGGTAGTAGAGCAAACGCAGCGGCCCCTTCTGGTGTTAACGCATAATATGTTTGCTGCCCAAAAGATCGCGGATGATTTACAGGAAGCGCTTTCTTCTGATCGGGTGCTGCTCTATCCTGCCAATGAGCTGGTCGCGGCAGAAGCAGCGGTATCCAGCCCTGAAACGGTGTCGCAGCGTATCGAGGTGCTGGTTAAATGCGCACAAGGCTTTCGCGGCATCGTCGTTGCGCCTTTTTCGGGTGTGCGCCGTTATTTGCCCGATCCACGGGTTTTTGTTAACGGACAAATCCATCTGGAGACAGGAAAAACGATTGAGATAGAGCCGTTTCTGCTGCGTATGATTGAACTGGGCTATCAGCGGGTGGAGCGGGTCGAGTCCAGGGGGGAATTGAGCGTACGGGGCGGCATTATTGACTTTTACCCGATGACGACAGATCTGGCTTACCGTGTGGAGCTGTTTGATGACGAAATTGATTCGATCCGTACCTTTGATCCTGCGGACCAGCGTTCGGTGGAGAAAATAAAAGAGATTACGGTAACCCCGTGCAGAGAGCAGATTGCTGACAACAGCCGTATGGATAAGGCAGCAGACGCAGCGGCCCAACTGCTGGAGGAGCAGATTGCGAAAACGACGGACCGGCAGGCGAAGCTGCGGTTGAAGGAAGAAATTCAGCGTGAACTCGAAATGCTGCGTGAGCATGTTTATTTTGATGAAATCTATAAATATATCGGACTTTTATATCCTGAATGCACAACGCTTATGAACTACATGGCCGAGGATACGATCCTGGTCATCGACGAGCCTGCACGCATGCTGGAGACGGCCAAGCAGCTTGAACGGGATGAATCGGAGTGGAACCTGCATCTTCTGCAGAACGGAAAGACACTGCCCCAGCTCGTGCTATCGGCTGATTCGGAGAAAATTTTGTACCAGCGTCCTTTCCAGACGCTGTTTATGTCCCTATTCCTGCGCCAGGTTCCTCATACCCAGCCGCAAAATATTCTAAATTTCATCAGCAGGGGAATGCAGGATTTTCACGGTCAAATGAATGTGCTGAAATCGGAGATGGAAAGATGGACCAAGGCGGGAACAAGGGTCATTATGCTGGCGGGCGGGGAGGAGCGGCTTGACCGCATGCGAAGAGTTTTGCAGGACTATGATATCCCCGAGCCGACGATGATGATCGGCGGCCTGCAGAGCGGTTTTGAGCTGCCATCCATTCATCTTGCCGTCATTACCGAAGGGGAAATGTTCTCGCAGAAGCAGCGCAGAACCCGCAAGCAGGGACGGCAAATGGACAATGCCGAACGGATCAAGAGCTATACGGAGCTTAAAGTCGGCGACTATGTCGTACACCAGAATCATGGGATCGGCAAATACATGGGGATCGGCACGCTGGAAGTGGCGGGAATCCACAAAGATTATATGCATATTTTGTATGCGGGCGGTGACAAGCTGTCCGTGCCGATCGAACAAATTGATCTGATTCAGAAATATGTAGGCTCAGAAGAGAAGGAGCCGAAAATTTACAAGCTGGGCGGCAATGAATGGACGAGGGTGAAGAACAAGGTCCGCAGCTCGGTGCAGGATATTGCCGACGATTTGATCAAGCTCTATGCTGAGCGCCAGTCTGCGCCTGGATACAAATTTGAGAAGGATACGCCTGAGCAGCAGGAATTCGAAGCTATGTTTCCTTATGAGGAAACGAGGGACCAAATTCGGGCTATTGAAGAAATTAAGAAGGACATGGAAATGGGTCGTCCCATGGACCGTCTGCTGTGTGGAGACGTAGGCTATGGGAAAACGGAGGTAGCTATCCGGGCGGCGTTTAAAGCGGCGATTGAAGGCAAGCAGGTGGCTGTGCTCGTTCCGACCACCATATTGGCGCAGCAGCATTATGAGACGTTCCGCGAGCGGTTTGCGGGATATCCGTTCAACATTCAGGTGTTAAGCCGTTTCCGCTCGCGCAAGGAGCAAAATGAAACCACAAAAGGACTCAAGCAGGGAACGGTTGATATCGTCATCGGTACCCATCGTCTGCTGTCGCAGGACCTGGTGTTCAAGGATATCGGACTTCTGATTGTAGATGAAGAGCAGCGCTTTGGTGTAACCCATAAGGAAAAGCTGAAAAGGCTGAAAACGAATGTGGATGTGCTCACCCTGACAGCCACCCCGATTCCGCGTACGCTGCATATGTCCATGCTGGGCGTCCGTGATCTGTCCGTCATCGAGACACCGCCGGAAAATCGTTTTCCTGTGCAGACTTATGTCGTGGAACACAGCCAGTCTCTCGTCAGAGAGGCTATAGAGCGCGAAATGGCACGCGGAGGACAGGTGTACTATTTATATAACCGGGTGCAGGGCATTCAGGAAATGGCGGCCGAAATCAACGCGCTTGTCCCTGATGCGAAGGTGGGAATCGGGCATGGACAGATGACGGAATCCGAACTGGAAAAGACGATCCTTGATTTTCTGGATGGTGAATACGATGTGCTCGTGAGCACCAGCATTATTGAGACTGGCGTGGATATTCCGAACGTGAACACGCTGATCGTCCATGACGCGGATAAGATGGGGCTTTCCCAGTTGTATCAGCTGCGGGGAAGAGTAGGGCGTTCCAATCGTATTGCCTACGCTTATTTTACTTATCAGCGGGATAAGGTATTGACTGAGGTGGCGGAGAAGCGTCTGCAATCCATCAAGGAGTTTACGGAGCTGGGCTCCGGCTTCAAGATCGCAATGCGCGATTTGTCCATCCGCGGCGCAGGCAACCTGTTGGGCGCCGAGCAGCACGGGTTTATTGCGTCTGTTGGCTTTGACCTGTATTCGCAAATGCTGGCCGAGGAGATCAACAAGCGGAAAATCACGATGTTTGGTGAAGGAACCGTTTCTGCAGAGCATTGGAAAACATCCATCGATATTCATTTTGACGCTTATCTCCCTGCGGATTACATTTATGACAGCATCCAGAAAATCGAAATTTATAAAAAAGTGGCGGTAATCGCCTCTTTTGAAGAAGCTGCGGAGCTTGAGGAAGAGCTTATTGACCGGTTTGGCGACCTGCCGGAGGCGGTGCGCAATCTGATGGCTGTGGCCCGGATGAAAGTGTATGGCAAAATGTATGGCATCGAATCGATTGCGAAACGCAAGGACGAAGTCATCATCCGCTTTTACGAAGGCCGGCAGCAGGCGGTGCAAACTTCCAAACTGGCGCAGGTTGGCAATCAGTTTGAAAGACGTGTACAATTTGAACAAGGGGCGCCAATAACAGCCCGTATCCAGGGCCGGGGTCTCAAGGATGCTCAGCTTGTGGAATTGCTTGAGCAATTTCTGGAAGCATTGAAGGATGCTTTTAAATCGAAGGAGGAACTTCAGGATGTTGCCAAATAAAGCCGGATCTTGGAAGACGCTGCTGCTGAGCCTGGCGGTGGTGCTGACTGTATCTCTGCTCGCGGCATGCGGCAAGAACGGCGAACAGTCCGCCGATGAGAAGCCAAAGGATACCAGCAAGGTGGTGGCTACTTATAAGGGCGGAGAAATTACGGAGAATGAATTCAACCGGGAGATCGGCATGATGAAGCTGCTGTATCCCAACTACGCGCAAATGCTGGACACGGCAGATGTCAGAGAAACCATTGTGAAGCAGGAAATCGCATATGAATATCTGGCTGGGCAAGCTGAAGACGCTGCCAAGACAGCCGGCGCAAAAAGCGGACAGGAACAATTCGACCAGTTCAAGAGCTCGGTGGGGGCTGACCAATTTAAAACGATGCTGGATCAGCAAAAGCTGACAGAAAATGATGTGAAGAATTACCTGACCAACATCATGACCGTTACGGAAAATGAAAAGGTGAAAGTGACGGACGAGCAGTTGAAAGCCGAATTCGAGAAAAACAAGGATCAGTTTACAATGGCTACCGTCCGCCATGTCCTGATTAACTTTACAGATCCGAAAACCAATAAAGAACGGACCAAGGAAGCGACCCTGAAGCTGGCCAAGGATGTGGAAGCCAAGCTGAAGAACGGGGCGGACTTTGCCGAGATTGCGAAGAAATATTCGGAGGACCCGGGTTCTGCCTCGGAGGGCGGGCTGTATAAGGATACCCCAGTCGGGCAGTGGGTTGATGCATTTAAAGAGGCCGCCAAGACACAGCCGATCAATGAAATTGGCAATCCGGTCGAAACTGAGTACGGATATCATATCATTAAAGTGGAATCCCGTACGGTAGCTGATTATGCGAAGCTGACAGCCGAGCAGAAAGACAGCCTGATGAGTTCCATTGTCTCCAACAATGTTACGAATTTCATGACGAAAGATCTGGATGCCCTGATTACCAAAATTGATCTTCCGGCTGTACCTGCCGCTGAGACGGGCAAGGATGGCAGCAAAGAAGGTACAACTTCCCCGGAAGCACCTGCAGCGGACAATAAAGGAGCAGCGACGGGTACGGATTCATCGGCCGGATCGGCAGATCAGAAATCAGGCAGCGCGGAAGACAGCACCGGCACTGCAGACGGCAAATAAAATTAGAAACCAGGGAAAAGATGCTGAAATCGGCGTCTTTTTTCTGTGTTATAAAAACTGTATATTATCATATTTTATGGTTAATTATATTATCGAAGGAAAAATCTCCGGCTTATGAATAAGAAAATGGGAGGCGATGAATACTATGGTCAGAAATCACAACAATGGTCTTGAGCAACACGTCCTTTTCCTCCGTAGGAGGCCGGAACCATAATTCTCAGCGGCGTTTATGGTAAAATGATACTCGCCGTTTTACGGTATATGGATAAAGCGGGTCCTTTCATTGACGCTGATATGCATAGGCCGGCTGGCGCTTTAACGGGCTTCAGAAAGGATGTTATGGCCGCAGAATCAGTAGTTTTAACAAATCTTCCAGAGAAAGTGGGGCAACTTGTGAAATGAAAGCTACTGGTATTGTTCGCCGCATTGACGATCTTGGTCGCGTGGTTATCCCTAAAGAAATTCGCCGTACATTACGAATCCGTGAAGGGGATCCGTTGGAGATTTTTGTGGACCGGGATGGCGAAGTCATCCTGAAGAAATATTCGCCGATCGGGGAATTGGGCGACTTTGCGAAGGAGTATGCAGAATCTTTGTATGAGGGGACAGGCCATATAACGTTGATTTCTGACCGCGATACCTTCATTGCGGTGGCTGGGGGCTCCAAAAAGGATTACCTCGAAAAATCGATCGGTTCGATTATTGAGAGCTGCATGGATAACCGTAAAACGGTCCTGGAAACCAACAGCGGAAGTTATGAAATTACCAAAGATCATGCCGAAAAGATCTCATCCTTTGTCGCAGCGCCGATTATTTCGGGAGGAGACCCGATTGGTGCCGTTGTCCTCTTCAATAAGGATGATCAGGTAACCATGTCTGAAATGGAAACGAAAATGTCGGAAACCGCCGCTGCTTTCCTTGGAAAGCAGATGGAACAGTAAGAAGTAAAATCGCGCTCCCGGATTGTCTGCGAGGTGCTAAAAGCACGCGGACGCCCGGGAGTTTTGTTTGCCGCAGGGGAACGGGTATAGTAAGATAATCAATAATTATCGGACGGCTCGGAAGCAAAAGGGTGCTTTTCGGGTTGGCACAATGGATGATGGGAATCGGGTGGTTATCATAAAAGACAGGGATACGGCGGGCAAACTGCTGAAGGGCGCATTGATTTTAAGCGCGGCGGCAGTGATCACGAAGCTGATCGGCACCTTGCAGAAAATCCCGATGCAGAACATTGGGGGGGACGGTGTATTCGGGATATATAACACCGTTTACCCTTTCTATACCATACTTATTACCATTGCGGCAGCAGGCTTCCCCGTAGCGATCTCCAAATTTGTGGCAGAGTATGAGACGGCAGGGGACAGGGAGACAGGCCAACGGGTCATCAAGCTGTCCTCGCTGCTGCTTGGGGGCTTCGGTTTGCTGATCGGCCTGCTTACCTACACAGGAGCTCCGCTGCTGGGGAGACTCATTGACAATGCGCATGTTGTTCCGTCCATCCGGGCTGCTGCTGCCGCCTTCCTGTTTGTTCCCGTGATGTCGGCGCTGCGCGGGTATTTTCAGGGGCTGCAAAATATGGTGCCGACCGCCGTCTCCCAGGTGACGGAGCAAATGGTCAGGGTAGCGGTGATGATCGTGCTGCTGTTATTTATGGTCAGGCAGGGATGGGGGCCTGAATGGATTGCAGCGGGAGCCATTCTCGGCTCGGCGGCAGGAGGTGCAGCAGGTTTGGTCGTGATGCTGCTTTACTGGAAAGCACATATCAGGAGACCTGGTCGATTAGCTGCGGATGTTCATCAGACGGCGGCTTCCGGAGGGGAACCTGCCGTAACGCTGGCAGAAAAGGCTGCCGCACGGGTAGAAATCACGGTTAGTTTAGCCGAATCCGAATACGGGGAACGTTCACGCCCGGCGGACAACCGGGAGCTCATCGCCGCACTGCTTCGTTATGCGCTCCCGGTATGCCTCGGCGCTCTGGCGGTGCCTTTGATCAATCTGGTCGATTCCTTTACCGTTCCCCGCCTTTTAAAACGGGAAGGCCTGGATGAGGCCGGGGTTATGGTCTTGTTCGGCGTATACAACCGTGGTCTGCCGCTCGTGCAGCTGGTCATGATGTTTGCGACCACGCTGTCAGCGCTCTTTATTCCTTCGCTGGCGGAAGCGAAGCTCAGAGGGGAACACGAGCTGGTCCGGAAGCAATGCGAGCTGTCGCTGCGCTGGTTCTGGCTGCTCGGGCTGGCGTCTGCGGCTGGGCTTGCCGTATTGGCCGAGCCCATTAATATTATGCTTTACACCGACAACAGCGGCAGTACGGTGATGAGCTGGATGGCGCTGACCGCAGCCGGCGGATCGGTCAGCATTATCTCGGCGGCGCTCCTGCAGGGGCTGGGCGCCGTGCGCGCGCCAGCGGCGCACATGCTTGCCGCTGCGGCGGCGAAGGCGGCGCTTAACTGGCTGCTCGTGCCCTCACTTGGCACGACCGGCGCCGCCATCGCGGGCGCAGCCGCCTACCTGCTGGCGGCTGCGCTCAACATCGCGCTGCTCGCCCGCCTGGCGGGGCTGCGCCTGACCTGGAGCGCCGCCGTGCTGAAGCCGGCGCTCGCCCTCGCCGCCATGGCTATGGCGGCGGCGGGCACGGCCTGGGGCGCCGGCGCTGTGCTCGGCGCCCTGGGAGCCGCGGACGGCGGGCGTACGTCCGCGGCGGCGGCAAGCCTGCTCGGCGTGCTCGCAGGCGCCGCCGTGTTCATGCTTGCCGCCGTCAGGCTGCGGCTGCTCACAGAGGCGGAGCTGGCCGCCCTGCCGAAGCTCGGGCCGCCGCTGGTGCAGCTGCTGCACAAAGTGCGGCTGTTGAGCTAGCGAGCAGACTGCCGAAGCAGCGCCGGATTCGTGTAAATAGTTCCGATATGTTATAGTAGAGCCGATGATCAGGCGGCAGATTACGTGCCGCGAAACGGAGGGTTTAGGATGAGCGCATCCCTGACAGTGGTCGGTCTCGGTTCGGGAGATCCGGACCAGCTTACAGTCGGTATTTTAAATAAACTGCGGAAGGCGGATACGCTGTATTTACGCACAAAGGAGCACCCGGTGCTGGCTGCTCTTGAGGAGTACGGCGTGCAGGCTGAATCCTTTGATGAAATTTACGAGGCCAAGGATTCCTTCCCGGAAGTGTATCAGGAGATTGCCGCTCGTTTGGTGAGTATGGCTGCGGCAGGACAACCGGAGCAGGAGATTGTCTATGCTGTGCCCGGACACCCGATGGTGGCTGAAGCTACCGTGGGGCTGCTCAAGCAGCAGTGCGACGAGCAGGGCATTCCCTTGAGCATCCTGGGCGGGGAAAGCTTTCTGGATGAGGCGTTCGTCAGGCTCGGCTTTGATCCCATTGAAGGCTTTCAGCTGCTGGATGCCGGTAACCTGAAGCCGGACTGGCTGCAGCCACAGCTTCACACCCTGATCGGACAGGTCTATGACAGTTTTACTGCCTCGGACGTGAAGCTCTGCCTGATGGAGCGTTATCCCGATGATTACGAGGTCATTGTGGGCCACGCACTGGGCGTAGCGGGAGAAGAAGCCATACATAAGGTTCCGCTATACGAGCTGGATCGTGTTAAAGACTACGGCAATCTCTCCCTGGTGTACGTACCACGGAGCTTGGACGAGCGGCTGCGCAGGCATTCATTTGACCGTCTGCATGAGATTGTGGCGATTCTGCGCAGCCCCGAGGGCTGTCCGTGGGATCGTGAACAGACGCATCAGTCCATTCGTAAAAACTTAATCGAAGAGACCTACGAGGTGCTTGAAACGATTGATGATGACGATCCGGACCACATGAAGGAAGAGCTGGGCGATTTGCTCCTGCAAATCCTGCTTCATGCCCAGATGGAGGAGGAGCTTGGCACATTCACGGTTTATGATATCCTTGCAGGATTGAATGACAAGCTTATTTTCCGGCATCCACATGTCTTCGGGGATCAGCAAGCGGGGGACGCGGAAGCTGCCCTGCAAAATTGGGAGCAAATGAAGGCGGAGGAGAAGCGACTTAAGGGGATTGAGACTGCGCAGCAATCGGCGCTGGACGGTGTTCCGCGTGATCTGCCGGCGCTCATGAAGGCGTACAAGCTGCAGAAGAAAGCGGCCAAAACGGGCTTTGACTGGGACAGCATTGATGGTGTGTTTGACAAAATCCATGAGGAGCTGGAAGAGCTGCAGGAGGCGGTACGGGAAGAGCAGTCCCCTGAGAACCAGGCTTTGGAGCTGGGAGATCTGCTGTTTGCATCCGTCAATGCGGCCCGTTTCATCGGGGCTGATCCTGAAGAAGCGCTGACGATGACCAACCGCAAATTTGCGAAACGGTTCCGTTACATTGAAGACCGCCTGCGGGAGCAGGGGCGGGGGTTGCAGGACAGCACAGTTGATGAAATGGAGTTGTACTGGCAGGAGGCCAAGAAGGTCCTGGGGAACGGCTAAAAAAATATTTTCTCTATCACATGTTTGGGAATATTTGCAGCGGTCCATGCTGTAGATAAGAGAAATGGGCTGCTTTTACCCGCAAATTGCAAAAAAAGTATGGTGTTTAGCAGGATTTTCTTTGGCCAGCAAGAATACAAGATTAATGCTTTTGAAGCATGTCTCTTGTGCAAACCTTATTTTTTGAATTCTAGGAGGCTTTTAATTTATGAACAAGACAGATCTGATCAACAACATTTCCAGCAAGAGCGGTCTGAGCAAGCGCGACGTGGAGAACGTACTGAATGGCTTTATCGGTGAAATCACCGATGCTCTGGCTAGCGGAGACAAGGTTCAGCTGATCGGCTTTGGCACTTTCGAAACACGCAAGCGCTCCAGCCGTACAGGACGCAACCCGCAAACAGGCAACACCATTGAAATTCCTGAATCCACAGTGCCTGCGTTCAAAGCTGGCAACAAGCTTAAAGAAGCCGTTAATTAATGCGTCTAGATAAATTTCTGAAAGTATCACGGCTGATTAAACGGCGTACGGTGGCCAAGGATGTTTCCGGGCAGGGAAGAGTCGTAGTCAACGGCCGTGAAGCCAAACCTAGCAGTGCAGTTAAAGTGGGCGATGAGATTACCGTTCAGTTTGGTCAGAAGCTGGTAACGGTCCGGGTCGAGAAGCTTGCGGATACGACACGGAAAGATGAGGCCGCAGGCATGTATACCCTGATTAAGGAAGAGCCGATTCCCAAGGACAATGGCCTTGAGTGGTAAGCCCTGCATCCTCAACCGATGACTCCAAGAAGGAGCATTTCTTCATTCCGGTGAAGGAATGCTTTTTTGCATAATTCGGCCGGCGTAATAAAACAGTTCTATTTTGTACCCTGCTTCATAAGCTATCTAACAGAAGGAGGGGTACATGCCATGACGGACTATGGGAAGCCGAAACAGCATGATCTGCGGATGCAAAATCGGAAACAGCTCGACCTTACCGGGGTTTTAAACGTAGAAAGCTTCGACAGTGAAGAGTTTCTGCTGCAAACCGAGCTCGGTCATCTGACGATCCGCGGACAGAACCTGCATATCAAAAATCTTAATCTGGAAGAGGGACTGCTCTCTATTGAAGGGTTGATCAGCTCTCTTGCTTATCTGGATCCCGGATCCCAGACCAAAAACGGCAAAGGTCTTTTGGGCAAGCTGTTTAAATGAGCCCCTACAGCCAGTGGCTTACACTGATGTACATGCTGTTCTCCGGAGCGGCCATGGGGGCGGTGTTTGACAGTTACCGGGTGCTGTCTTACCGTTTGCGGTTGACCCGCTGGTCCATTCATCTCATTGATCTGCTGTACTGGGTGCTTTCGGCTGTGTTCATTTTCCGTATGCTGTATGCCAGCAATCACGGTGAATTGCGGTTTTATGTATTTTTAGGGCTGATTTTAGGAGCATTGCTCTATTTTTGGACTCTAAGTGCTATAGTACAACTAATTGTGGTAAAGTTAATAGAGATTGTTCGCAAGCTTACAGCTATTGTTTATCATATATTCAGAGTTTTGGTTTTTCTGCCGCTGTTCGGGCTTTACCGATTCATTTTAGCCTGCATGGTTGGAATCGGAACGCTCCTATTATATTTGGGGAAAATGGTCCTCATTCTGCTAAGGCCCTTCGGCCGGTTGCTGCTGTGGATGTTAAGGCCGATTGCTTCCCGTTGGAAAACACCCGTCTGGCTTATCCGTGCAGGCAGGTTTGTCAAAGGAATTATAGATCGTTGGTTCGTTAGGAGGTAAATCATGCGCTACTCGTCTGCAAATCACTCATCGGTCTCTTCATCGTCTAATCCGCAAGCCGGCGGGCGGAGACGGGTCATGATTTGGCTGATTGTCGTGCTGCTGTTCGCAATCTGGGCGATTATCACCTTTTTCACTCAGGCCGTCAGCATGGCGGAACAGAATAAGGTACTTGCCCAGAAGGAAAAGGAACGGCAAGCGGCTGATGCATCCCACAAGCAGCTTCAATATGAAGTCAACCGCCTACAGGACCCTGAATACATCGGTGAGATGGCCCGCAGCAAATACGGCCTCTACCTGCCTGAAGAAACGCCTATTATCAGCGGTGATGAATAAGCGGAATAAGGCATTTGCTTAGTTGACCTTATTTGCGCCTTTCTGTATAATCAAATCACCACAGCGGGATTTTTTTGCGAAAAATCGGGTTGTATATTTTTAAGGGAGGATCATTTTATTCTATGGCAATTGAAGTGGGCACCAAGTTAGAGGGCAAAGTGACAGGCATCACGCATTTTGGAGCATTTGTGGATTTGTCTGGAGGTGTCACGGGTCTCGTTCACATCTCGGAAATCGCCGATAATTACGTTAAAGATGTTAACGACCACCTGAAGATCAATGATGTTGTTACGGTTAAGGTCATTAATGTCGACAAGGACGGCAAGATCGGTCTTTCGATTAAGCAGGCTGTAGACAAACCGGCTTCGGAGGCTCCGGCACCGAGAGGTCCACGGCCGGATCGTGGTGGAGACCGGTTTGGCAGTGGAGGTTCCGGCCAAGGACGTGGCGGATTTAACCGTGATCGTGGAGGCAGACCATTTAAGCCTGCAGCAAGTAAACCTTCATTTGAGGATAAAATGTCACGCTTCCTGAAAGATAGTGAGGAACGCATTTCTTCACTGAAGAAGAATACGGAAGGCAAACGCGGCGGTAGAGGTGCCAAACGCGTCTAACCCCTTAATGACCTTCTGTAGCTAGGTGTCCCGATGAATATATAGCGAAGAACCGCAGCGCCGAAAGGCAGCTGCGGTTTTTTTGTCGTGCTGGCCAAACCGTCCGACAACTTCCAACTCATTTCCAGTAAACATGGGGCCAATCGCTAGCATGAATAGTTTAAGAGAGTCAGAGGAAGGAGGCCATCGTTTTGTTTGGCAGAGGCCCTGGAGCGATGAAACGCGGCGGTGGCAATGCTTCGCCATGCTTTCCTCCTTGTTTCGCGGACCCTGCTTTTTTGTCGGAATATTTTTATTTGCGTCCGTGGGGTTCTGACAAACTTTCCCGGAAAGGCAGGGTAAGATAGGAAACATCAAATTGATGAATGGGGTGCCTGACAATGAGTAAGTGGAATGTCGTACAATTTCCTGGAACCAAATCGGACAAGCGTAAAGCCGGCCATCGCGTAAGCTGGCTGAACAGATTCTCAGAACGCATACAATCCAATAAAGCGGTTCAGGCAGTGTACGCACAAAGATGGATTCTCATGTTCTCTGCAATGGGGTTTCTTCTTGGCAGAGCCACCATTTTGAATGAACTGGCTCCTTTTGCCGCCGCTTATTTTGCTGTCATATCATTTTTACGCCGGGATCTTATGCTTCCTGTCGCGGCTTCCGTGCTGCTTGGCACTTTATTTGCTCCTTATCCCGCCTTTTTTGTCATTGGAGGCGAGCTACTGCTCTTTTACCTGGTTCATCGGGGGCTTAATATATATGGCAAGCTTGATCTGTCCTTTACTCCAATTATGGTGTTTATCTCCGTGTTTATGGTGAACTTGTTTCGTGTCGTGATTGGTCCGTCTTTTACCTGGTACTCTGTACTGATGATGACTACTGACGCTGTGCTAAGCTTTATGCTTACCCTGGTGTTCATTCAGGCGATTCCGCTGCTTACACATTCGAAGCGGACAGGCCAGCTCAAGAATGAAGAGATTCTGTGTCTTATCATCCTGCTTGCCTCGATGATGACTGGAGCGGTAGGGTGGAGCCTCCAGGGGCTGTCGGTGGATCATATTCTTTCCCGTTATCTGATTCTCGTTTTTGCACTGGTAGGAGGAGCGCCGCTTGGGGCGTCTGTCGGTGTCATTACAGGCCTTATTCTGAGTCTTGCCGACATGGGTGCCGTAATGCAGATGAGTCTGCTCGGCTTTTCCGGGTTGCTGGCCGGTATGCTCCGCGACGGCCGCAAGCCTGCGGTAGCGCTGGGAATGCTGCTTGGCTCCTCCATACTCTCCATTTACATGGACGGCAGCGGGGATGTCATGCGCTCAACCTGGGAAAGCAGTGCCGCGATCCTTCTATTTCTGCTGACCCCCAAAAGCCTGTATCTTCGCATTGGAAGGTACATTCCCGGAACGCAGGAGCACGCCCGTTCCCAGCATGAATATGCGAAGCGGATCCGGGACCTTACGGCCGAACGTGTCAGTCAGTTCTCGGAGGTATTCCGTCAGCTGGCGCGCAGCTTTCAGCAGGTATCTGCCAGAGCGGGGGCCACCGGGGACGGGGAGATGGGGCATTTTATGAACGCGGTAGCCGAAAGCACCTGTGCCTCCTGCTTCAAGAGAGAGCAGTGTTGGGACAAAAAATTTATGCAAACCTATCAATATATGACTGAAATGATGAGCTCCATCGAAGAGAAACCTGACCTCCAACCGCAGGAAATGCCTGCACATTGGAGCAGGACCTGTGCCAAGACGGATGCGGTGCTGAATGTCATGAAACAGCAGTACGGACTGCATCAGCATAATATACAGTGGAAGCGTCAGATTTATGACAGCCGGCTGCTGGTTGCAGAACAGCTGTCGGGTGTCTCCCAGGTGATGGACGACCTGGCGAGGGAAATCAAGCGGGAGAACCGCGCCATGCACCGGCAGGAGGATCAGATCCGTGAAGCGCTCGAGCAGCTCGGATTGTCCATTTGCGGCATTGAAATTGTCAGTCTTGATGCCGGGCAAGTAGAAATTGAGATTATTCACGCTTACACGAAGGGATATGATGAATGCCGAAAAATTATAGCACCTCTGCTTTCAGATATTTTGGATGAGCATATTACCGTTCTGCATGAAGCGCCCGCCCATTCAAAACAGGGGCTTACGACGGTAACGTTTGGCTCGGCCAAAACGTACGAAGTAAGTACGGGAGTATCCTATACGGCCAAAGAAGGGGATCTGCTGTCAGGGGACAGCTTCAGTACGGTCGAGCTTGGAAATGGTAGCTTTGCCGTATCGCTCAGCGATGGCATGGGCAACGGGGAGCGGGCCCGGCAGGAGAGCAGTGCCGCGCTTAATATATTGGAGCAACTGCTTCAGTCCGGAATGGATGAGCGGCTTGCGATCAAATCCGTCAATTCCGTGCTGATGCTGCGTTCGCCGGAAGAGATGTATGCCACGGTGGATATGGCCTTAATAGATCAGTATTCCGCGAAAACCACATTTATGAAAATAGGCTCCACTCCAAGCTTCATCAAGCGGGGGAAAGAGGTGATCCCGATATCCGCCAGCAACCTTCCGATCGGCATTATTCAGGACATTGATGTTGATTTAATTACGGTTCAGCTGCAGGCGGGAGATATTCTGATCATGATGACGGATGGTGTGTATGATGCCCCTGGCTATGCCGTAAATAAAGAACTGTGGATGAAGCGGCTGATTCTGGAGCTGGAGGATGATACCCCGCAGGAAATGGCCGATGCCTTGCTGGACAAGGTGCTTCGGGAGCAGCAGCACCAAGTACACGACGATATGACCGTGGTGGTCAGCCAGGTCCATCATTTCCTGCCGGAATGGTCAACCCTTCATATGCCTGGCCTGCAGCGAATGGAAAGACCACGGACAGTAAGCTGACCCACACCGTCATATTGTCCATTACCCGGGAAATGGTGATCAGCTGACGCATAAATAAAGAAATTCCCGTTTGAGATCGATTCAACCAGGCAATGATAGAGTCATAGAGGAAGAATCGAGTTCAAACGGGAGGCTGATCTGTATGAAACAGATGCTAATCATCACTGACGGATGTTCCAATGTCGGTCCGAGTCCGGTGACAGCGGCGGCTCAAGCCCTTCAGCAAGGCATTACGGTTAATGTGGCCGGTGTTATTGACTACGGAACGATCGGCGAATGGGGGAGCCGGGAGATTGAGGACATCGCCAAGGCAGGAGGTGGCTTCAGCCGCATTGTCGGTACACGCCAGCTTGCTCACACGATGCAGATGATGACACGGAAAACCGTGGTTCAGACCATTCAGCACGCGGTAAACAAGGAGTTAAAGAACATTCTTGGCACTGGAGGCGCGGGGACCATCGAGGAGCTGCCACCTGATGACCGGGCGCGGGTGGTGGAAGTGGTTGATGAGCTGACAGAGACGAGTGAGCTGGACGTAGCGCTTGTCATTGATGCCAGTGCGAGCATGAAACCGAAGCTGCCTGCGGTTGAGGAGGCAATTCGGGATTTGATGCTCAGCCTGCAGGCCAGAACGGGACCTAGCCGTATCGCGGTTTTTCACTTTCCGGGTTCGCCGTATGGAGATGGCGCAGTTTGCGATGTGGAGTGGACGGACGATTTGGGGAAAATAAAATCCCTGTTCGGGCGGCTTCCGATGCGAGGGGCTACGCCAACAGGGCCTGCGATTTTGGAAGTGATTGATTATTTCCGATATGTTACACTAGAAAAAGAACAAAGATTGGCAGAAACTTACGGCAAAGGAGAAAGGATATCCGGTGACTACGTCGTCTGATCCTGGTCTGGCACCCGGCACAGTCATCTTGGGCAAATGGAAGCGGGGAAGCTATGTGATTCAGCGGATGCTGGGACGCGGAGCAAACGGAACCGTATACCTGGTAAGGGATGCCAGACAAGGCCGCCAGTATGCACTTAAGCTGGGGAAAGATGCGCTTGATCTTCAGTCCGAAATCAATGTGCTGACTACACTGCAGAACCAGGGGAAGCAGGCTGCACTTCAAACCAACGGAGTACCGTCCTATCTGTACGAGGTTGACGATTTCATATTGAAGGACAGGGATGTTCCTTTTTATGTAATGAAATATGTCAAAGGGGAGCCGTTGCATCTTTTCATTGCGCGACATGGCGCACAGTGGTATGGCGTGGCCGGTCTCGGCGTTCTGAACCGGCTGGCAGAGCTTCATGAGAGCGGCTGGGTGTTCGGGGATTTGAAGCCTCAGAATATCATGGTGGCTTCCTTCGCTGAAACCGAGCTGATTGATTACGGGGGAGTGACCAGAACAGGCAACAGTGTAAAGCAGTTTACGGAGTGGTACGACCGCGGGTACTGGAATGCGGGAGGCCGCAGCGCCGATCCGCAGTACGATCTTTTCTCCTTTGCCCTGCTTACGCTTCATATCCTTGAAGGGGATGCATTGAAGGCTGCGGCCGCCAAGCTGCCGCAGCTGCGCAGCATCTCAGAGCTGACGGGCATCGTTGCCCGCAGCCGCGCCTTGCGGCCCTACGCGGGTTGGCTGAGCTCAGCCCTGCGCGGTGAGCATAAGAATACCAGGCGGGCTGCGCTGGCCTGGTCGCAACTGGCCGGAGCCGGAGGACAGAAGGCGGCAGGGCGTAAAAATAAGCCGCACTGGCTTGGCTTCGCATTCGCAGCTTCTCTGGTGTTACTTGCCGGAGCAATCTGGATGGCGCTGCGCTGACAGCGCTGAAATACATAACCGATTGGCAGAAATGAGGATTTAGGAATGGAAGGACGATCGTGGCACAGCATCATTGAACATGTGCTGAATACCTCAGCAGAGCATATGATGTGGGCTCCTGGGGACAGCATTGTAGTCGCAGTTTCCGGTGGACCGGATTCTGTGGCTCTTTTGCATGCCATGGAGGAAATCTCGCGGCTGCATATGCCGCTGCGCCTGATTTGCGCGCATGTCCATCATGGCTTCAGACCGGAGGAATCCGATAGGGAGGCGGGGCTGGTCCGGGATTTGGCGGACGGGCTGAACATCCCGTTCGAATTGGCGCAGGTGGATGTTCCCCGGTATATGAGGGACACCGGCAAAGGGCCGCAGGAGGCGGCACGTGAGCTGAGATACCGTTTTTTGCACGAGATCGCAGTGCGCTACGGGGCGAACAGTATTGCTCTTGCACATCATGCGGATGACCAGGCGGAAACCGTCATCCTGCATCTGCTGCGGGGAAGCGGGCCGGGGGGGTTGTCCGGAATGCGTTTTGTACGCCGCGAAAAAAAGGTGCAACTCATTCGGCCAATGCTTCGTATGTACAAGACGGATTTGATCCGGGCCTGTGAGGAGAAGCGATTTCCCTATGCCATCGACAGCAGCAACGAGCAGCGAAAGTACAGGCGCAATGCCATTCGTTTGGATGTGCTGCCTTTTTTGGGGCAATATAATGAGCAGTTGGTGCCTTCCCTGAACCGTCTGGCTGAAATCATGAGTGCCGAGGACGAACATATGGATACTGAAGCTCACCTGGCCTACGAAGCGCTTGTTCACAAAGAGGGAGGCCGTTCAGCGATAAGGGTGGCCGCATTCCGGGATTTAACCGTCGCTTTACAACGGAGGTTGATTAAACTAATATTAAACTACCTGCCTTCGGACAGTGAAAATGTGGATTTTCACAAAATTGAAGCGGTGAGGCAAGGGATGATCCAAAATCATCCGACGACATGGAGCCTTGATTTGGGCGGCACGACCGTAGCGGCAAGGGAATATGATACGGCGAGTTTTTTTACCCGTGAACGGAAGCAGACCATGACAGCTTTGGCTGTATTTCATTATGAAATCCATGGTTCTCAGGACAGTGGTTTTATCCGGCTTCCCGAGGCCAGAGGTGTGATTTCCTGGGTAAGGCTTACAGATTCGTCTGAATTCCGCATTCCCGCAGGTCCTTACGAGGCCATGCTGGATGAAGCATTTCTGACCTTTCCGCTGACTATACGAACGCGCGCACCGGGGGACACGATGCAATTGATGGGATTAAACGGCAGGAAAAAGGTGAAAGATATTTTTATCGACGACAAGATACCTCCTTCCCTGCGGTCGTTTATTCCTTTGGTATGTGACGGTTCCGGACCTGTATTGTGGATTCCGGGTGTCCGGCGCTCGTCTCATGCCGCCGTGCAAGCAAATACATCTTCGGTTATTTATATGTCTTGGCAACCCGAAGGTGGGACGGTGACCGGTGATTGAGCGGTTGCGGATTTCATAAGTATACATTTAGGAGGTTCACTCAGTTGCACAATGATATTCAGGAAGTTTTAATTAGCGAGGAAGAAATACAAAATAAAATCAGGGAGCTGGGCGCCGAGCTCAGCAAACGGTATGAGGGCAGAAACCCTCTGGTCATTTGCGTGCTTAAAGGCGCGTTTATATTTATGGCTGATTTGGTTAAAACCATTACTGTCCCCCTTGAACTTGATTTTATGGCTGTTTCCAGCTACGGGGATTCGACCAAATCATCAGGCGTCGTCAAGATCATCAAGGACCTGGATCAATCCGTTGAAGGACGCGATGTCCTGATTGTTGAAGACATTATCGACAGCGGGCTGACACTCAGCCACTTGATCGAGCTGCTGAAGAACCGCAATGCCAGTTCGGTGACGGTGGTCACATTGTTTGATAAACCGGCCCGCCGCACAGTCAATTTGGAAGCTGACTTTACCGGCTTCACCCTTCCGGATGCGTTTGTGGTCGGCTACGGGCTGGACTACAGCGAGCGTTACCGCAACCTGCCCTTTATTGGAATTTTGAAGCCGGAGATCTATACCAACTAACCCGGCCTGAGGTCCTAGGACCGGCAGGGGAGTGTTTGTTGAGAAGCCCTGACAGGCTATGGTAAAATAACTTGAGCGTCTTGAGAGGAGGTAGGGGATGAATCGGTTCATCCGGAATTCTGGTTTTTATTTGATTCTTTTTTTAGTCGTGGTGGGCATCGTACATTTTGTCAGCAATGGTAACGAAGCTGCCGATCTCCCTAGATATGATGAGCTGCGGCAAGAAATAAAAGACAACAACGTCAAAAGTGTCACAGTTCAATTTGACGGTAATGCCTATCTCGTAACCGGTACGTATAAACAAAAGCCGGCTGATGCTACTTCCGAAAACTTTTCAGTGTATATTCCTCCTACCGAAGCGGCGGTCAACGAACTTATTGGTTTGAGTGATCAAAACGACTTTAGTTTTGTGATGAAGCCGATGGAAGGACAGAGTATCTGGCTGACCTTTTTGACATCTATCATTCCGCTTATCATTATGTTCCTTCTCTTCTTTTTCCTGTTTAACCAGGCCCAGGGCGGCGGCGGCAAGGTTATGAATTTCGGCAAGAGCCGTGCCCGTCTGTACAACGAAGAGAAGAAAAAGATAACGTTCGAGGATGTTGCCGGAGCAGACGAAGAGAAGCAGGAGCTTGTCGAAGTGGTGGAGTTTCTGAAGGATCCGCGCAAATTCGCAGCGGTGGGCGCACGTATTCCGAAAGGTGTCCTGCTTGTAGGCCCTCCGGGTACCGGTAAAACGCTTCTTGCCAGAGCTGTTGCCGGCGAAGCGGGCGTGCCGTTCTTCAGTATTTCAGGCTCTGACTTTGTTGAGATGTTTGTCGGTGTCGGTGCCTCACGTGTGCGTGACCTGTTTGAGAACGCCAAGAAGAACGCGCCTTGTATCATTTTCATTGACGAGATTGACGCTGTCGGACGCCAGCGGGGCGCAGGCCTTGGCGGCGGCCATGACGAACGCGAACAGACGTTGAACCAGCTGCTTGTGGAAATGGATGGATTCGGAGCGAACGAGGGCATCATCATCGTTGCTGCGACCAACCGCCCTGACATCCTGGACCCTGCCCTGCTGCGTCCGGGACGTTTTGACCGTCAAATTACCGTCGACCGTCCGGATGTTAAAGGACGCGAAGCGGTACTGAAGGTTCATGCGCGCAACAAGCCGCTGACCAAGGACGTCAAGCTGGACGTCATTGCGAAGCGAACTACAGGCTTTACAGGAGCAGATTTGGAGAACCTGCTTAACGAGGCCGCGCTGCTTGCAGCACGCCGCAACCGCAAGGATATCTCCATGATCGAGGTGGATGAAGCCATTGACCGTGTTATCGTCGGTACCGAAAAACGCAGCCGTGTCATCAGTGACCGCGAGAAGCGGATCGTTGCATACCACGAAGCGGGTCATACCATTGTCGGTTATTTCCTCGAACATGCCGATATGGTTCATAAAGTGACGATCATTCCGCGCGGACGTGCCGGAGGATATGTGATCATGCTTCCGAAGGAAGACCGCATGCTGACTACGAAGCAGGAGTTGCTGGATAAGGTTACCGGTCTCCTTGGCGGTCGTGTATCGGAAGAACTGTTCATCGGTGAAATCGGAACAGGCGCTTACAGCGACTTCCAGCAGGCAACAGGCATTGTCCGCAGCATGATTGTGGAATACGGTATGAGTGAGAAGCTTGGTCCGATGCAGTTCGGCACATCCCAAGGCCAGGTATTCCTGGGCCGTGATATCGGCCATGAACAGAACTACAGTGATCAGATCGCTTACCAGATCGATCAGGAAATGAACCGTTTCATTACGGAATCTTATGAACGCGCCAAAGAATTGCTGACCAAGCATTCCAAAGAGGTTCATTTGATTGCCCAAACCTTGCTTGAGCAAGAAACATTGGAGCTGGATCAAATCAAGCAGCTGATTGAAACGGGTTCCCTGGACGGAAATGGAGGCGAGGGTGGAAAGCCTGAAAGTGGGCAGCCAACCATCGACAGCATCGGAGATGTCCGCATACGAATTCAAAGCCAGGATGAGAAGGCAGACGGAAATGCGAACGGCATTCCGAATGATCTGCCTAATCGCCAAAATCCTGACAACCAAGGTAATTCGGGCGGCGGAACACCACCAACCAACGCATAAACCAGGTTCTCTGGGTGCAGAGGAGTCCCAAAAGGTCCATTGACCTGGGGCTCCTTTTTTGCGGTTTATGAACGCACTGAAGAAATTGACAGACTGCGTAACGTTGTGTACATTTGAAGGATGTTTAGGTTTACTGTTGTTAGAACGGGAAGAAAGAAGGGTGATCCCTATTGATTCTTGTAGTTGATGTAGGAAATACCAATATCGTATTAGGTGTATACCGTGGCCGTGAGCTGCTTCAACATTACCGGATCAGTACGTCCAGACAGGCAACGGAGGACGAGTATGGTGTGCTGATCTATAATTTATTTCACATGAAAGGCATCTCCGTCAACCAGATCGAAGGAGTTATTATTTCTTCTGTCGTGCCTCCACTGGTAAGGGTGCTGGAGCAAATGTGTGCAAAATATATTGGGAAAAAACCGATTCTGGTGGGTCCCGGCATCAAGACAGGCTTGAATCTTAAGTATGAAAATCCGCGCGAGGTAGGCGCTGACCGGATTGTAAACGCCGTGGCGGCGGTGGATCAATTTAAGGGACCACTCGTGGTTGTTGATTTCGGCACGGCCACAACCTTTGATTGCATTGATGGCCAGAGCAATTATCTGGGTGGTGTCATTGTGCCCGGGATCGGGATTTCTACCGAGGCGTTGTATCAGCGGGCCTCCAAGCTGCCGCGTATTGAGCTGGAGAAGCCGAAGAAGGTGATCGGCCGCAATACCGTACATGCGATGCAGGCCGGGATTATTTTCGGTTATGCCGGGCAGGTGGACGGAATTGTAGAGCGGATCAGACAGGAGATGGGGGGTGGGCTGAAGGTCATCGCGACCGGCGGGCTGGCAGAATTGATCGCCGGGGAAACGAAGTCCATACAGGAGGTTTGTCCGCTGCTGACCCTGGAAGGACTGCGAATTATCTACGAACGGAATCAGGATTAGTGTGCATGAAGGAAAGTTGGCTGCCGCTCAAACCTGCCGGCCTGTGCCCGGTTTGGATTGGCGGCGTTTTTCGTCTATAATTGGAAAAAGAATAACAACACGTAAAAGCCAGAATGGCTTTTCACATAAAAAGGAGCTGTAACACATAATGGAGAAACTACAGGACCGGTTGATCCGGGGAACGGCGATGGAAGGCCGGGTCAGAGCTTTTGCCATCCGCACGACAGAGCTTGCGGAAGAGCTGCGCCGCAGACACGACACCTACCCTACAACGACTGCCGCGCTGGGCCGGACGGTTACGGCGGCTGCCATGATGGGAGCCATGCTGAAAGGTGAAGAGAAACTGACGGTGCAGGTCAAAGGCGATGGTCCCATCGGTCAGATCGTGGCAGATGCGAATGCCAAAGGGGAGGTGCGCGGATACGTAGCAGAGCCTCATGTACACCTGCCCAGCAACAGTGTGGGCAAGCTGGACGTAGCAGGCGCTGTAGGTACGAGTGGCTTCATCCACATCACAAAGGATTTGGGGCTGAAGGAGCCTTATCGGGGCAGCATACCTATCATTTCGGGCGAGCTTGGGGAAGATTTCACCTATTATTTTGCAAAATCGGAACAAACGCCGTCTGCCGTAGGTTTGGGTGTCCTGGTTGATACCGACAATTCCGTGATTGTTGCGGGCGGATTTATCATTCAACTGCTGCCAGGGCTGAACGATGATGAAATTACGGCGATTGAGAACGCTGTAGGCGCTCTTCCGCCGGTAACCTCCTTGCTCGACCAGGGCTTGGATCTGGAAGAAATGCTGCGCTGGATGCTGCCTGATGTTCAGATTATGGACAGCATGGATATTCGTTTTCAGTGCCAGTGCTCTGAAGAGCGGGTAGAAAAGACACTGATCAGCCTGGGACAGCATGAACTTGAACAACTGATTGCTGAAGATGGACAGGCAGAGGTCGTATGCCAATTTTGCAATGAGGCCTACCGTTTCGATAAAGATCATTTGCAGCGGCTTTTGGATCAAGTCAAAGCGTAAAGAAGTACAATAACTCGGGGAAGAGTGAGCGATTGGGATGACAAGACAGGAGAAGGGGTTACTGGCGGCTGTCGTTGTCTTGACCATCAGCGTTCTGGTGTTGGGCGGTTTAATAGGTTACAAAGGACTGCAGCCCGACCGGGATAACGGCGAGACTGATGCGGATCTCAAGGATGAGGGATCGCATGCTGCTGCCATCATCGGTGACGACACGATATCTGAACAGGAATGGGCAGAAGAGTTAAAAAAAAGATATGGGAAAAGTATGCTTCTGGAAATGCTAAACCGCAAAGCGATCGCTCTGGAAGCCAAATCGCAAGGCATTCGGGTTACACAGGAAGAAATTCAGGAAAGATTGGAAAAGCAGATGGAAGGATACGTGTCGGAAGAAGCCTATTATGAAGAAATGCAAAACCAGTTCGGCCTTTCCCGGGACGATTTAACCCTTGAAGCGATGTACAGGATCAGTCTGGAGAAGATTGCGACTCTGGGAATTCATATTGATGATCAACAGGTGGATAGCTATATCCGGGAGCATCCGGATGAATACAGCTCCCGCAAGCAAATGGATCTGGCCTGGATCATGGTGGACAAGCAGGATGAGGCGGAAGAAATATTGGACCGTCTGGATAAAGGCGAGGATTTTGCGAAGCTCGCGCGTTCTTACTCTACAGATCAATTCTCCAGGGATAACGGCGGCTCTTTGGGCTGGACAGATGAAGATGATCCCTTTCTCCCTGTGACCGTCATGGAAACAGCCAGAAGCTTAAATGCTGGCGAAAGCGCCGGGCCGCTGCAGGTGCCTGATGGATATGCCATCGTGTATGTCCAGGGTATACGAACGGAGGATTCCGAGCCTCGGCAGGAAATCCGTCAGGAGGTCCGGCGTGAGCTCGCCTTGCAGCAGGCAGGGCCGCTTGAGGAGCTGGAAAAGAACCTCCGTTCAAAGTATGGCGCACAGATCACGGCTGATTTCCCGTCATCTTGATGAACACAAGCTGTGCCGGTCTCATCCCGGTCTGCCGTATGTTTTTTTCAAGAAGCATGGTTGACAAATCCGGGTGGGATTGATATGATTACTAGTAAAACCTACCTTTTTACTCGGAAATCAGAAGTGAAAATATAGCCATCTGCCAAGGAGGTACTTAGTATGCCTAAAGTCGTCAATAACGTTACAGAACTTATCGGAGGAACACCGCTTGTCCGTCTGAACCGCATCGTGCCGGAAAACAGTGCGGAAATCTATGTAAAACTGGAATATCAGAATCCTGGATCCAGTGTAAAGGACCGCATCGCTCTCAGCATGGTTGATGAAGCGGAGAAGGAAGGTCTTCTTAAACCGGGCGGAACGATTATTGAGGCAACCAGCGGCAATACGGGCATCGGTCTGGCGATGGTAGCGGCAGCCAGAGGTTACAAAGCCATTATTGTTATGCCTGAAACGATGAGCCTGGAGCGCCGCAATCTGCTGCGTGCTTACGGAGCGGAGCTTGTGCTGACACCGGGGGCTGAAGGTATGAACGGTGCGGTTAAGAAAGCGGAGGAGATTCTGAAGGAGAACCCGGATTACTTCGCCGCAGAGCAGTTCAAGAATAAAGCGAACGTCAAGATCCACCGGGAAACTACAGGCCCTGAGATCGTGGAAGCCATTCAATCCATCGGCGGAACGCTGGATGCCTTTGTAGCAGGTATCGGTACAGGCGGTACGATCAGCGGTGCCGGGGAAGCACTGAAGCAGGAATTTCCTAATGTTAAAATTGTAGCGGTTGAGCCGGCAGCTTCCCCGATTCTGGCGGGTGGCAAACCGGGCCCGCATAAAATCCAGGGTATCGGAGCGAACTTTATCCCTGAAATTTTAAATCAGGATATCTATAATGAAATCATTCATGTCGAGAATGAGGAGGCCTTTGAAACGGCCCGCAAGCTTGCCAAGGAAGAAGGCATTCTGTCCGGCATCTCCTCGGGGGCGGCTGTTTTCGCAGGCTTGAAGGTGGCTAAACAATTGGGCAAGGGCAAGCGTGTTGTTGTCATTGTTCCAAGTAACGGCGAACGTTATCTCAGCACTCCTCTATACAATTTTGAAGCATAATCAGCAAATGCTAATGAAATCCCTCACTCCTGCAGGGCAGGGGCGGGGGATTTTTTTAGATATTCAAAAGCGGGACATACCATATTACAAGAAGCAATGCAGAATAGGGGATTTATCTGAATGACAAAAAAGATGACCATACCTATCACCGACTGGCAGGCATGGCAGCAGGAAGGCTGGACCATGCTGCCGTTGATTATGGAAACCGATTGGCAGGAAGGGCTGCCTGTGGAATGGATGAAGGCGTGGCAGGCGGCTTCTCCCTATTCTTTTGTGCTGGAGAGCGGGAAAGAGGGGCGTTATACCTATTTGGGGTTGAGACCTGCGGCGGTTCTGACCGGCAAGGACGAGGAAGCGAAGTGGATTGAGTTGGACGACGGAAAGGAAGGCAGGCTGACAGGCCAGCCTCTGCATGTCCTGGGGACATGGATTTCCCCCTTCAAAACGCCCCGTCTGGAGCAGCTTCCGTTTTTCCATGGCGGTTTCGCGGGCTTTCTCGCCTACGACGTAGCCCGTTCCCTGGAGCGTCTCCCTGTGTTGGCCGCTGATGATACCGGATTACCGGATTATGTGTGGATGCGGATGGATGAGGTATGGATTTATGATCATCAGGAGCGGAAGCTTTACTGTGCCGTTCATATCCCGGTTCCGACCACCCCAGAGGAAGCTCGGCTGCCCGAGCTGTACCTTGAAGCGGAACAACGCACGGAACGGATGCTGGATTTGTGGAAGGAGCTGTTCAACGGAGAGAGCGGGAAGCTGCGCAGAGATACTCGTCTTCAGCGGATTAGCGAGGACCCGGACGCCGGTGGACATGCAGGGCTGGGGGATTGGGAAGCGGTCTTTCCGCAGGACAAATTTGAACAGGCGGTACAACGCATTCGGGAATATATCGGTCAGGGCGATGTGTTTCAGGTGAATCTGTCGCTTCGCCAGCAGCGCAGGCTGACAGCCGCGCCTGAAGACATCTATGAGTGGCTGCGTCTGTTGAACCCGTCCCCCTATATGGGAATGCTGCGGACTCCAGATTTCACCTTGGCCAGCGGCTCGCCCGAGCTGCTCGTAAAGCTGGACGGAGGCAGGGTAGCTGCCAGGCCGATTGCGGGAACAAGGCGGCGCGGGCGCACGGCTGCCGAGGATGCGGCGATGGCAGAAGAGCTGTTGAGCAGCGAGAAGGAGCGGGCCGAGCATATTATGCTTGTCGATCTGGAGCGCAATGATATCGGGCGGATCGCCGAGTATGGCACCGTTCACGTTCCCGAGCTGATGACCATTGAATACTATTCGCATGTTATGCATCTCGTTTCACAGGTGGAAGGTCGGCTGGCCAAGGGACGCAATGCTCTCGATGTCGTTGCGGCTATGTTCCCTGGCGGAACAATTACAGGAGCACCCAAGGTCCGCACGATGGAAATTATCGAAGAGTTGGAGCCAGTCCGCCGTGGCCCCTATACCGGATCGATAGGGTGGATTGACTATAACGGCGATATGGAATTAAATATTATTATTAGAACGCTCGCCGTCAAGGACGGCATGTCATATATACAAGCTGGCGCCGGTATTGTCATCGATTCTGATCCATACCGGGAGTACAGGGAATCGCGCAATAAAGCCAAAGCCGTCATGAAGGCTGTGCAGTACAGTGAAGAAGAATCCGCTTTAAGCAAGCGACATGAACAGGGAGATGACGGAACATGATATTGGTGATCGACAATTATGATTCCTTTACGTATAACCTGGTGCAGTATCTGGGTGAATTGGGCGAGGAAGTTACCGTCAAGCGCAATGATGAAATTGATCTGCAGGGGATTGAGGATATGGCTCCGGATCATATCTTGCTCTCCCCTGGGCCATGTACGCCCAATGAGGCAGGAATTACGCTGGATGTCATCTCGCATTTTAAGGGCAAAATTCCGATCTTCGGCGTATGTCTTGGACACCAGGCCATCGGACAGGCATTTGGCGGCAATGTCATCCGGGCGGAACGGCTGATGCATGGCAAGACATCACCGATTTTGCATAAAGGCAGTTCGGTCTTCGAAGGGCTTCCGTCTCCGTTTACCGCCACCCGCTACCATTCACTTCTGGTGGAGAGAAGCAGTCTTCCGGATTGCCTGGAGATCACTGCCGAGACGGCAGAAGGCGAAATTATGGGCTTGCGGCATAAACAATTTGATGTGGAAGGCGTGCAGTTCCATCCGGAGTCTATCATTACAGATCACGGCCATCAAATTCTGCGCAATTTTCTGAAGCGCAAAGTAGGCGCCTGAATGAAATATATCGGAATGAACGGCGTTTTGACCGATGCCGCCGCTGCCGTGGTTCACGTAAGTGATCACGGCTTTTTGTACGGCATGGGCCTGTTCGAGACCTTTCGTACGTACAATGGTCTGCCATTTCTGCTCGACCGGCATTTGCGCAGAATGTCCGAGGGCTGCAGAATGCTTGGTATTTCATTTGAAACCGATGAAAAAGAACTGGCAGAGCTGATCAGCCGCCTAATGAAAGCCAACGGGTTAGTGGATGCCTATATAAGGTATACGGTTTCGGCGGGTGAGGAGGCATTTGGCCTGCCATCCGGGGGCTATAGCCGTCCGAATCACGTTCTGTTTGCCCGGGCACTGCCGCCGCTTTCTCTGGACCCGGCTGCCAAGCGCAGCAAAGCGCTGTACTTGCTTCATACCCGCCGCAGCACCCCGGAGAGCGGGGTGCGGTTGAAATCACTGCATTATATGAACAATATTATGGCTAAACGTGAGCTGGCCCAATATGAGGGAGCTTCTCCCCTTCCGGCGGAGGGTTTGATGCTGACAGCTGATGGTTTTTTATGCGAAGGTATTGTAAGCAATGTCTTTTTTGTCAAGGATGGAGTATTGCATACACCGGAGCTGTCGACAGGAGCACTGGGCGGCATTACCCGCGAATTCGTTCTTGAGCTGGCGCGCAGCAGTGGAATACATGCCTTGGAGGGACTGTACGTCTGGAATGATCTCTTGGAAGCGGATGAAGTATTTTTGACAGGCTCAGTTCAGGAGATCGCACCTGTGACGAGGCTGGTTGAACCGTACGGGGAGGGACGGCAGGTCGGGGGCGGGCAGTATGGCCCGGTTACAGAGCATCTTCTCAAGGTTTACCATCAGAAAGCAGGGGTTAAAGTATGAAGCCAATGATCTACAAACGCAACTATGTGTGTGGGGATATTCCGCTCTCCTTGGGCGACTCGACGCTAATTATGGGCATTCTCAATGTAACGCCAGACTCTTTTTCCGATGGAGGGCGGCATACTACGGTAGAACAGGCGGTTCGGCATGCCCTGCAACTGATGGAGGACGGAGCTGATCTGATCGATATTGGAGGGGAATCGACCCGCCCGGGACATGAACCGGTCAGTCTGGATGAGGAGCTGGCGCGCGTGATCCCCGTCGTGGAGGCACTGCGCCGCGAGGCGCCGCATATTCCGCTGTCCATTGATACCTACAAGGCGGAAGTGGCCCGCCGGTCGCTCGAAGCAGGGGCCCATATCATTAATGATGTATGGGGCTTCAAGGCTGATCCCGATATGGCGGGAGTGGCAGCTGCCTATGGTTGTCCGGTCATTTTGATGCACAACCGCACCAACCGTGATTACACGGATTTAATGGCAGACATACAGTCCGATCTGCTGGAGAGCGTTCGAATCGCTGAAGAAGCCGGCGTAAGGCCGGAACAGATCATTTTGGATCCGGGCATCGGCTTTGCCAAAGATTTTAATGAGAATCTGCAGACAATGGCCTCGCTGTACAAGCTGGGCGGTCTGGGATATCCACTGTTGCTGGGGACGTCCCGCAAAAAATTTATCCGCACCGTACTGGATCTCCCGGTTGATGACGTTGTAGAAGGAACAGCCGCTACGGTTGCCTTCGGCATTGCCCAGGGCTGCCAGATCGTCCGGGTACATGATGTCCGTCTGATCCGGCGCGCGGTACAAATGTGTGATGCCATGCTGTATGCGTCTCCCGACCTGCAGAGAAGATAGACATAGAAAAATATGTATGAATAAAAGATCAGTCGTGCAAAATAATCGAACCTTTAAAAGGTGGAGGCGTGTTATGGATAAAATCATACTCCAAGGCATGGAATATTACGGGTATCATGGGGTGTTCCCCGAAGAGCGCAAACTGGGCCAACGATTTTATATCGATTTGGAGTTAAACCTGGATTTGCGGGAAGCCGGTGAACACGATAATTTGGACAAAACTGTGAACTATGCGGAAGTGCATGAGCTGGTCAAGGGAATCGTGGAAAAGCAATCGTTCCAATTAATTGAAGCCTTAGGAGAGCATATTGCATCTTCCCTACTGGACACTTATACTAGTGTCAATGCACTGACAGTTAAAGTCACGAAGCCGCATCCGCCTTTTGATATTCACTTCAAGGGTGTTACTGTGGAGCTCCATCGGACAAGAAAGTGAAGGTGGACGACATGAACGCTCATACGACCTCTGAGCCATCAGAGGCTTATATTGCTTTAGGGGCTAATTTGGGAGACAGGGAGCATACCCTGCTCGATGCGATTGGGCGTCTGGATGCTCATCCGGATATTCAGGTACAGCGCTGCTCCGATCTCTATGAAACGGAACCGGTGGGATACGTGGATCAGCCATCTTTTATAAATATGGCTATTGCCGTAAGAACCGCATTAAGCCCGTTGGAACTGCTTCGTTACATGCTGTTTATTGAGCAGGAGCTTGGCCGTGTACGGAGCGTACGTTGGGGTCCCCGGACAATTGACCTGGATTTGCTGTTTATGGAGGGGGTTACGCTTCAGACCTCTGAGTTGGTGTTGCCCCATCCCAGAATGGAGGAGCGGGCTTTTGTCCTGATCCCTTTAGCAGATATCTTGATTGAAGACGATCTGTCTGGTTTCACAGATATCGTACAGTCAGCGATGAGAAAACTGGATGGAAAGGACGGCATACAGCGTTGGAAAACTTGCAGTTGGCGCATCGCCTCCGCGCCTTCCGGAAACTGAAGGGCTTGACCCAGCAGGAGCTGGCCCGCAAGACAGGCATTTCCCTAGCAGTGCTGGGATCTATAGAGCGAGGCAACCGGGTGGCCGGTCAAGATACATTAGACACAATTGCACAAGCTCTGGGAGTGACCACTCAAGAGCTTCAACCTCATACGGATCATGTAAAAAGGAGTGGGTATTGAGTCATGCTGAAAATCGGCGATATTGAAATGAAAAACCAGGTCGTGCTTGCGCCGATGGCCGGTGTGTGCAACCCGGCTTTCCGCCTGATTGCCAAGGAATTCGGAACCGGTCTTGTCTGCGCTGAAATGGTCAGCGACAAGGCCATCGTTCATGGCAATAAGCGCACTCGTGAGATGCTGTTCGTGGATGAGCGGGAAAAGCCGCTCAGCCTGCAAATTTTCGGCGGTGATCGTGAATCGCTTGTGGAAGCTGCCAAAGTGGTCGATCAGGAGACCAATGCCGATATTATTGATATTAATATGGGGTGCCCTGTTCCCAAAGTCACCAAATGTGATGCTGGCGCACGCTGGCTTCTGGAGCCGAATAAAATTTACGAAATGGTGTCTGCTGTAGTGGATGCCGTAAATAAACCGGTCACCGTCAAAATGCGGATCGGCTGGGATAGCGAGCATATTTATGTGGTTGAAAACGCCAAAGCGGTGGAGCGTGCGGGCGGCAAGGCTGTCAGCGTTCATGGGCGCACCCGTGAGCAGCTCTATACCGGTCATGCGGATTGGAGCTACATCAAGCAGGTGAAGGAATCGGTCTCCATTCCGGTCATTGGCAACGGCGATGTCGTTACACCAGAGAATGCCCGTCGCATGCTGGACGAAACCGGATGCGACGGTGTTATGATCGGGCGGGGCGCCCTCGGCAATCCGTGGATGCTGTATCGCACCATTCAGTACCTGGAGACCGGTGAACTGCTGCCAGACCCTGCAGCGGAAGAGAAAATCCGCGTGGCTATCCTGCATATGGACCGTCTCGTTGCACTGAAGGGCGAAGCGGTGGCAGTACGGGAAATGCGCAAGCATCTTGCCTGGTACCTCAAGGGGCTGAAGGGCTCGGCGCGTATTAAAGACATGGTGATGGAAGAGACAAGGCGTGATGAAATGGTGCAAATTCTGGAAAATTTCGTTGCGGAGCTCGACAACCCGGCGATCCTTGTATCCTGATTGTGTAATCGGATGGACAAACATCTGGGTTTAATTGACTTTTCCATATGCTTGCCATATAATCTTTCAGTATAAAATTCTGATTGCGCTGCTTTGATGCACGTGGATCACCCAATCAACAGAGGGGATGTTCTCATTCTTCCAGATCGGCATATAGTGTGTAAACAGCGTGCATGCTCGTGCACATTTAACTTTTTCCATGACAGGAGAATCGGTTGAGATGAGCGATAAAGAAGTCATTCTGACACAGGAAGGTCTCAAGAAGCTCGAAGATGAACTTGAGAATTTGAAATCGGTTAAGCGCCGCGAAGTCGCGGAGCGGATCAAAATAGCCATCGGATACGGCGACATCAGCGAGAACTCCGAGTATGAAGATGCCAAGAATGAGCAGGCGTTTATCGAAGGCCGTATTATTACGTTGGAGAAAATGCTGCGTAACGCACGCATTATTAACAGCGATGAGATTGACACGGATACTGTAGGAGTCGGTGCAATCGTTACGGTTGAAGATCTGGAGTTCGGGGATATCGTGGAATATACGATTGTCGGCACCGCCGAATCCAATCCGCTTCAAAATAAAATTTCCAATGAAAGCCCCGTCGGTAAAGCGATTTTGGGCAAGAAAAAAGGAACCATCGTTGACGTAAATGTGCCTGCAGGCGTCATCCAATATAAAATCGTGGATATCAAGAAATAAGGCAACTGACTTTAGTTAACAAAAAAAGCTTCCTTAGGGAAGCTTTTTTCTCTAGGATATATAGCGGGTAGCTCCGCTACTTAGAAGAAGGAGATGAAAGCTTACAATGTCGGATGAAAACATGAACCAGGAACCGCAGGAAAGCCGCGAGGAATTAAGTGAGCTCCTGCAGATTCGCCGTGCCAAATTGGACGAGCTGCGGGCGCTCGGGATTGACCCGTTCGGCCGCAAATACATCAGAACGGGTGAAGCGGGCGAGCTTCTGAATAAGTATGATGCTTTGACCAAGGAAGAGCTTGACGAAAAGAATATCGAAGTCAGCATCGCGGGCCGCATTATGGCCAAACGTGGGATGGGGAAAGCCAGCTTTGCCCATATTCAGGACCTGAGTGGACGAATTCAAATTTATGTTCGTCAAGACACCGTTCCTGAGGAGAAATATAAAGCGTTCACCATTTTGGATCTGGGTGACATTGTCGGTGTTAAAGGGGTACTCTTTAAAACTAAAACAGGCGAAACGACCGTCAAGGTGCTGGATCTGGAGGTCCTCTCTAAGTCTTTGTATCCTTTGCCAGAGAAATACCATGGCTTGAAGGACGTCGAGCTGCGCTACCGTCAGCGTTATGTGGACTTGATCATGAATCCGGAGGTGCAGAAGACGTTTATCACCCGTTCGCGGATTATTCAGTCCATGCGCCGTTATCTGGATTCCCTCGGATACTTGGAGGTAGAAACACCGACATTACATGCGATTGCAGGCGGGGCAGCGGCCAAGCCGTTTATTACCCACCACAATGCGCTGGACATGCAGTTGTATATGCGTATTGCCATCGAGCTGCACCTCAAACGTTTGATCGTTGGCGGTTTGGAGAAGGTATATGAAATCGGCCGGGTATATCGGAACGAAGGGATTTCCACCCGTCATAATCCGGAATTCACCATGATTGAGCTTTATGAGGCCTATGCCGACTATAAGGATATTATGAAGCTGACGGAAAATCTGATCGCTCACATTGCGAAAGAAGTGCTTGGATCGTATAAAATGATGTATCAGGGCAAGGAAGTTGATCTGACTCCACAATGGCGCCGGGTATCGATGGTTGATGCAGTGAAGGAAGTGACAGGTGTTGATTTCAGTGTGCAAATGACGAACGAAGAGGCGCACCGGCTGGCTAAGGAACATAAAGTCGGAGGTGTGGAGCCGCATATGACCTTCGGTCATATCCTGAACGCCTTCTTCGAGCAATTTGTAGAGGAAACGCTGATTCAACCGACCTTTGTGACAGGGCATCCGGTAGAAATTTCTCCGCTCGCGAAAAAGAATGAGCAGGACCCGCGATTTACGGACCGCTTTGAGCTGTTTATTGTGGCGCGCGAGCATGCCAATGCCTTTACGGAGCTGAATGATCCGATCGACCAGCGGCAGCGGTTTGAGGCTCAACTGCTTGAAAGAGAGCATGGTAACGACGAGGCGCATGAGATGGATGACGATTTCATCCGTGCTTTGGAATACGGAATGCCGCCAACGGGCGGATTGGGAATCGGCGTGGATCGTCTGGTTATGCTCCTGACGGATGCGGCGTCGATTCGGGATGTCCTGCTGTTCCCGCACATGCGCAACCGTACCACGGAATAATTGGTAGCACTATATTAAAGTAAAAAGAGGAACAGCCGGACATCCGCGCCTGCTCCTCTTTGTCTATGCTGCGATGGAGAGATGAATGACATGAAAATCAGCGTGAAAATGACGAAGATGGCATCTCCCCCTCTGATCCTGGTGGCGGGCCTGCTGGCCATTATTGCCGTTGGCACCCTGCTGCTGATGCTGCCGGCAGCATCCCATAGCGAATATTCCCTGCATTGGATTGATGCTCTGTTCACCGCTACCTCGGCCGCATGTGTCACCGGGCTGGTGGCGGTTGATGTAAATACGACATTTACCGTTTTTGGTGAAGTGGTCATCATGATCCTGATGCAGCTCGGCGGGCTGGGGTTCATGACCATGGCGACCTTGTTTGCGCTGGTGCTTGGGCGGAAACTGTCCCTTAAGGACAGATTGCTTCTCAAAGAAGCCATAAATGCGGACAGCATGGAAGGCATTGTGCGCATTATTCGTAAAGTGATGATTTTCTCCTTCACGATTGAGGGGATTGCAACCGTGATTCTTGCTTTGCGCTGGATGGCGGATATGCCTGCGGGACAAGCCTTTTATTATGGATTGTTTCACGCGGTGTCGTTATTTAACAATGGAGGCTTTGACCTCTTTGGTAATAGCTTTGTCCAGTATCGAGGGGATTGGCTGTTTAACCTGATTGCTTCTGTCCTGGTTATTTCGGGTGGATTGGGCTTTATCGTGTTGAGCGAGCTGTTTGATTATCGCCACAGACGAAGATTGTCGCTTCATTCCAAGCTGGTGCTGTCGGTTTCGGGTGGATTGATTGTCATCGGTACTCTCGTTATTTTCGTGTTTGAGTTTACGAACATGCGCACACTCGGTCCTTTGAATTGGGAGGAGAAATTGTACGCGTCCTTATTTCAATCGGTATCGACACGTTCTTCAGGCACGAGTACAGTGGATATTACAGGTCTAAGACAAGCGACGCAGTTTTTCATGATGCTGCTGATGTTTATTGGCGCTTCTCCAGGCTCAACGGGCGGAGGAATTAAAACGACCACATTCATCATCATGATGGGGGCTATCATCGCGATGGTGCGCGGAAGAAATGACATCGTCTTTTTTAAATACCGTGTACCCAAAGTAATGCTGATGAAGGCCCTGACGGTTATTATCATTTCTCTGTTGATTTTCATTATTGTGGTCATGCTGCTCTTGATGACGGAGGACGCTCAGTTTCTTTCATTGGCCTTTGAGGCGTCGTCTGCAATCGGGACGGTAGGTTTGTCGGTAGGAGTCACTCCGCAACTGACGGACATTGGAAAGCTTATCATATGCGCCACGATGTTCATTGGCCGGATTGGGCCACTTACAATAGCGTATGCACTCAGACCGAAGTCGGAGAAACAGCTGTACCGTCATCCGGAGGGGCATATTATTATCGGTTAGATTGAAGGCGTCCGAGTGCTCGGGCGTCTTTTTTTTAAAAAAAGGGTTGCATACTCTAGTTTAATGTGATAGATTATAAGTCTGGCCAAGAAAACTAAAGAGTCTGTGACTCGAAAAACTTTTTAAAAAAAGTTCTTGCTTACTTGGTTGGTGTGTGATATGATATAAAAGTTGCTGATGCGATAAGCTGAAGCGGAGGAAAAGTTTGATCTTTGAAAACTGAACAACGAGTGAGTAGATTTCACGAAGTGAAATCGCCCCGCGAAGGTTTTGGGTACAAGTCTATGACTGTATGAAAACCGGAGTGGATCATTGAGATATTAAATCTCGTCAGATTCAAATGAGCTTAATCGCTTT
>NZ_JBHIRY010000029.1:0-58454 GCF_042138635.1 Paenibacillus medicaginis
TGCTTGTTCGGTCAGGTTTGATTTGTGCTGTTCGCTGATGGCTATCCCAAAACACGAGGAAAATCAATCCAAGTTCATCTTAGCAGGGTGCGAAATGTGAGGTTATAATGGTCATGAAATTTATTATGACAAGGTTTCAAAGTAAACACATAGAGAATATTGTAATATCGGTGTTGGGTATTGCATTTGGATACACTTGGATAGTAACAAGCAATACATTCCTATTAACTTTAAAATTTTTACTCATTATCATTATCTTAATTTTTTTCTTAATGAATATAGTTGAAGTTTTTAAAACTAAACAAAAATAACATCTACTATCCGCATCAGTCTGAATCGCTTGAATTTTGGTTTTGACGGGGAGATGCACACAGCAGCTTCGTTCTCGGAGCCCCTCTTACCGTACAAAAGAACACCTGCTTGCTTTTTGTGTTTCAAAGTGTTACGATTTGCTCAATTACAACCGACTGAAGAAATTCCTGCCTTTTGGAGTTTAGGCAGTCCTAATCGAATAGCTATCCTTCGGGGCAGGGTGAAATTCCCTACCGGCGGTGATGACGCTTGAATAAGCATAATTTCAGGCGGCTCAGTCCGTGACCCGGATGCTGCTTGTCAAGAGCGGCTGAAGGTGGACCTGGTGCGAATCCGGGACCGACAGTATAGTCTGGATGGGAGAAGGATGGTGGACGCAGCGCATCTATGTGTAGAGCGCTAGCTTTCATGTACACTTTTTCAAAATGTTCAGTCTGGCCGGTGCGGTTTGCACCAGTGCGGAGGCTTATTTCTTGCAGCCTTGTACATAGATTTGAGCTTTTGGGGTTTGTTTGTGTATATCTAATGAAAGCTGATTCACTACTTAATCCCTGCCCCTGGCGATATCCGCCGGGGGCTTTTTAATCGATAGACGGTTTTTCGTACTGTTCTGAGCATTCCGGTTGTAGGAATACAGGCTGATAAGGCCTTGCGTAACAAGAAAGGAGGCAGGAGCCGTTGTTTACAGGTCTTATTGAAGAAGTGGGCATTCTCCGCAAAGCTGCACGCAGCGGGGAAGCGATGGAACTGGAGATTTCCGCTGCAGTGGTGCTTGGGGATCTGAAAATTGGCGACAGTGTGTCCGTGAACGGGGTATGTCTGACCGCAACCAAAATCGGTGAACGAAGCTTCACGGTGGATGTCATGCCCCAAACGTACCGGCACAGCAATTTAAGCGAGCTTCAGTCCGGCAGCCCTCTCAATCTGGAGCGGGCCATGGCGGCGGGTGGCCGGTTTGGCGGCCATATCGTGCAAGGCCATGTGGATGGGACCGGCCGGATTGCCCGTATCACCCGGGACCAGAATGCGGTCGTGTACGAGATCATACCGGATGATGATGCGCTGTTCAAATATCTGGTGCCGAGAGGTTCTGTGACCATCGACGGGATCAGCCTGACGGTGGCCCTGCTGCAGGAGTCGTCCTTCGTCGTATCCATTATCCCGCACACGCTGGAAGCGACAGCTTTGCGCGGCAAGCGGGCGGGGAATACTGTCAATATCGAATGCGATATTCTCGGCAAGTATGTGGAGCATTTGCTGTTCTTCAACAGGAACAATCAGGAGCCGCAAGCCCCTAAACAGCTGGATCTCGATTTCCTGGCTGAGCACGGGTTCTCCTGAGGCAAGCCCGGTATCCATTCAACATGAACAAGGAGGGAGAAATACATGGAACAGAATATCGTTTTTGATTCGATTGAGGATGCCATAACCGATCTCAAGCAGGGCAAGGTTGTCATCGTGGTGGATGACGAGGATCGTGAGAATGAAGGGGATTTTGTGGTGCTCGCCGACAAGGCCAGCCCGGAGGCGATCAACTTTATGATCACGCAGGGACGCGGTCTCGTATGTGTGGCCATTACGCAGGAACGGGCTGATGAACTTGAGCTTAAGCCGATGGTGTCGCAAAATACGGATTATCACGGCACAGCGTTTACCGTGTCGGTGGACCATGCTCAAACAACGACAGGAATTTCCGCTGTAGAGCGTTCCATGACCGCCAAGGCGCTCGTCGATCCGGCGGCGGCGGCGGGTGATTTTCGCAGACCTGGCCATATGTTTCCGCTGATCGCCAAGAAAGGCGGCGTGTTAAGGCGGGCAGGCCATACCGAAGCTGCCGTGGACCTCGCCAAGCTGAGCGCCGCCGCGCCGGCTGGTGTGATCTGCGAAGTGATCAAGGAGGACGGGACGATGGCTCGGCTGCCAGATCTGGCGAACATTGCCGCCCAGCACGGTCTGAAGTTGATCAGTATTAAAAATCTGATCAGCTACCGGATTGCCAGCGAGCAGCTTGTGGAGCGGGAGGTGGCTGTGCGCATGCCGACCGACTTTGGAGAGTTCCAGGCGGTGGCCTATTCCAATGAGGTGGACAACAAGGAGCATGTAGCGCTGGTCAAAGGCGAGATTGATCCCACGAAGCCGGTTCTGGTGCGGGTCCACTCCGAATGTCTGACAGGGGATGTGTTCCATTCGCACCGCTGTGACTGCGGGCCGCAATTCGCGGCTGCTTTAAACCAAATCGAGGAAGAGGGCGCCGGTATTCTCCTTTATATGAGACAGGAAGGCAGGGGCATCGGGTTGATAAATAAGCTGAAAGCCTATAAACTTCAGGAAGAAGGTCTTGATACGGTAGACGCCAATCTGAAGCTTGGTTTTTCGGCTGACCTGCGCGATTACGGCATCGGTGCCCAAATGCTCAGGGATTTGGGGGTGCGCCAGATTCGGCTGCTGACCAATAACCCAAGAAAAATTAAAGGCCTGGAGGGTTATGGTCTTGAAGTGGTCGAACGTGTGCCTATTCAAATTCCGGAGAATGAGGATAACTCCAATTATCTTCATACAAAGCAGGTGAAGCTGGGACATCTTCTTACGTTCGAAACGCTGGAGCAGAATGAGCTTTAATAAAGCAGTATTATACTTAAAAACCAAACTCGGGAAGGCTGATGATCAGAATGGCGAATTACTTTGAAGGAAATCTTGTATCCTCCGGATTAAAATATGGTATTGTAGTTGGAAGATTCAATGAATTTATTACAAACAAGCTGCTGAGCGGAGCACTTGATGCTTTGAAGCGGCACGGTGCTGCTGATGATGAGGTTTCCGTAGCATGGGTACCGGGAGCTTTTGAAATTCCACTGATTGCCCAAAAAATGGCGGAAAGCGGAAAGTTTGATGCCGTCATTACGCTCGGAACGGTTATCCGCGGTTCCACAACCCATTATGACTACGTGTGCAACGAAGTAGCCAAAGGTGTAGCGGCTTTAAACCTTAAAACAGGCGTGCCGGTTATTTTCGGTATCGTCACCACGGAGAACATTGAGCAAGCTATCGAACGCGCAGGCACGAAGGCCGGCAACAAAGGCTGGGATTCGGCGTTAGCCGCGATTGAAATGGCGAATCTGACAAAACAGTTTTAACTCGGTTATCGAATGCTCTGACATTCTGATACACTGCAGTTTGTGAATTTGGCGGGAGGAAAAATGCTTTGACGGTAGTAACTTATAAACTGGAAACGTTTGAGGGGCCGCTTGATTTGCTTCTGCATCTGATCGAGAAAGCCGAGATTGACATTCAGGATATACCGATCAGTGAAATCACGGATCAATATATGGACTACATTCATACGATGCAGGAGCTTGAGCTGGACGTTACAAGCGAATTTCTGGTCATGGCGGCGACGCTTTTGTCGATTAAAAGCAAGCTGCTGCTTCCGAAACCGCCGGTCATCGACATGGACGAATATGACATGTACGAGGATGAGGATTATGATCCGCGCGAAGAGCTGGTACAGAAGCTGATAGAATACCGCAAGTATAAAGGAATTGCCCGCCATCTCAGCGAAAAGGAATGGGAACGCAGCCTCATGTTCAGCAAGGAGCCTGAAGACTTGAGTTCTTACGTTCCAAGCGAGCCGGCCAACCCGGTGCTTGGTTTGCATACGGCTGATTTGATCGCGGCCTTTAAGCGTGCGCTGCGCAGAGCCGAGCGGAGAACGACGGTGGCCCGGATTCACCGGGATGAAATCTCTGTAAAGGACCGGATACGGCAGGTCCTGACCGTGCTCGAAAAGGCGGGCCCGGGCAGCAGGCTGCTGTTCTCGCGGCTGATGCATGATGACATGCAGCGGAATGAGATCGTGGTGACGTTTCTCGCTATTCTTGAGCTGATGAAGATGAAGCAGATTGTATGTTATCAGGAGAAAGTTTTTGATGATATTGTGATGGAGTGGAGAGGGGATTTACGTGCTGATGGATTATCCGACACTGAAATCGATTATTGAGGGGCTGCTGTTTCTCGCGGGCGAAGAAGGCTTGACCGTGAAGCAAATTGCCGAAATTACAGAGCAGCGCCCTGAACTGGTCACGGATTGTCTTGAAGACATGAAGAACGATATGCAAAAGGAAGGAAGAGGGCTGCAGATGCTGAAGTTGGCCGGCAGATACCAGCTTGCCACACTTTCCGACCATGCCCCTTATTTCGAAAAGCTGGCATATTCCCCGGCACGTGTGTCCCTTTCCCAGGCTGCTCTGGAAACGTTGGCGATCATCGCCTACAGGCAGCCCATCACCAGGGTCGAGATTGAAGAAATACGTGGAGTGAAATCAGAGCGTGCCATTCATACGCTTGTCAATAAAGAATTGATCGAAGAGACAGGGCGGGCAGACGCCATTGGCAGGCCGATTCTTTACGGAACGACCAAAGCATTTATGGAGTACTTTGGCCTGGGAAGCCTCGACGAGCTGCCACAGCCTGAGCTGTTTGAGGATACGGATCAGCTGGAGGAAGAGACGCAGCTTCTGTTCAGCAAGCTGGACGAGCAGCAGCAGCTGACCATAGAAGATATCGAATATAAAGAAGAGTAAAAATCCACTCAAAACAGGGATGCCCCAGCAGCTTTAGGCTGTGCGGAATCCCTGTTTTGTTTGCCTGTACAGCGGGGCGCAACGAATGTTTTCCTTTTCCAGGGCTATACTAAACGACATAATGTACAACTCAGGTGTATGGACGGGAAGGAGGTAAGCTGTGAAGCCGGCTGTGTGGATATGGATCGTCATTGCAGCTTTGATTATAATTATTCTGGCCGTGCTGCTCTCCAGAGTGAAGATTCACGCCGAGGTGCTTAAACAGGCTAATAATGATTATGCCCGTTTGCAGGTTCACATGCTTTATGGGCTCGTTCGTTTCCAGTATGAATTGCCTTCTGTCGTGATCGACCGATTTCGCAAGGGGATATGGGTAAGGCTTGACAGGTACGTGAATGTGGGGGAGGATAAAGCGGACAAGGAGGATGCTGTAGTCGACAAAGGCATGATCGAGGAGATGTTGCACAATATCCGCCTTCTTCTCGCAAATACAGTCTCCTTGAAGCAGTGGATCAATAAAACGGTCGCCCATATCTCCCTTTCCCATCTGGAATGGACAACCAAGCTCGGTGTAAAGGATTGCTCGCAGACAGCTGTTCTGATCGGGGTGGTCTGGGCCCTGAAGAGCTCTGTCGTGGGCTGGACAACCGGGCATGTGCGGTATGATTGCGCACCGGCCTTATCCGTCATTCCGTCATGGGATGAACGGAATTATTTTTCCATGAATGTGGTATGCAGTGCCTCCATATCCATGGCTTACGTGATGATTTCGCTGATCAGGCTGCTGGCCGGCATTTTCAAAGTGCCCGGAGGTTTTAAAGCATGGAAAAAAGTGTTCACCAGGGAATCGTCCGGTCATATATCGGAGCATTAGAGTGCACAATTAAATATTACATATTTTTGATACAGAGCAAAAACGGATTCAGGCTGGTCTTGTTAAAAATCAGCTGGCTCCCCCTCCAGAGAAGCACGGTAATCAACCCATAATTGTGTTACATAACTCAAATGCAATTGGGGATGATAAGTGAAGAAAAAACCTAGCTTAATGAACTGGAGGGAGCTTCTATGTCAGATCATCCGATTCAGGGACTCATGCAAACAGCAATGGAAAACATCAAGGGCATGGTGGATGTCAACACCATTGTAGGGGATGCGGTGGAAACGCCGGACGGAACCGTCATTTTGCCCATCAGCAGGGTGGGCTTCGGATTTGCGGCAGGGGGCAGTGATTTTAACGTGATGGACGACGTGGCAGACCATTCAGCATCTTCAGGTGTGAAGGCCGGGCACCCGTTTGGTGGCGGAAGCGGGGGAGGCGTATCCATCCAGCCGATTGCATTTCTCGTTGTAGGCCGGCAAGGTGTTCAGATTGTACCGCTGGATAACCAGACTCATCTGTTTGAGAAGATTATCGACTCTACGCCACATCTGATCGATAGAATCCAGTCCATGATCGGACGAACCGGCGTTTCGGGATCGACCGCGACAGCCGGAATGCCCGAAGGCCAAATGGCACCGCAAGTTCCGGTCAGCAGTACGGATCATACCACTACATCCTACCTGTAAGCCATACAGCTAATCTTAATCCTTTCCGTACCAGATTTCTCCGGGTCAGGCCGGTGAATGTCTGTCGGAAAGGATTTTTGGCCTTTGGAAAGGACATACTTTCGACAGCAAGTACATAAAATGGTACAAGACCATATCCGAACCGGAGGATTGCCATGTTAACACACCACAGGATTGTCTCAATAAGCCTGCTCATATCCATCGTCCTTCTATTCGAGTCCGCAGCGGCCATGGCAGCTCCTGAAACCGGGCTTCCGCCTGAGCCGGCCAACCATGCCCAAGCCGCAGCACTGATCGATGTTTCCTCAGGACGTATATTGTATGAAAAAGAGGGCGACAACCAGATGAGGATTGCCAGTCTGACCAAAATCATGACCGCCATCGTGGCTATAGAGCATGGCAACCTTAAAGACAAGGTTACTGTATCGCGGAACGCTTTTGGCAAAGAAGGCTCCTCCCTGTTTCTGAAGCTGGGCGAGCAGATGAAACTGGAAGACATGCTGTACGGACTGATGCTCCGTTCCGGCAACGATGCCGCTACGGCCATCGCCGAGCATGTCGGCGGCTCTGAAGAGGGTTTTGTCTTTCTGATGAACGCCAAAGCTGAACAGTTGGGGCTTGAGCATTCCCATTTTGCCAACCCGCACGGTTTGGATGTAGAAGGGCATTATTCCACAGCCAATGATATGGCGAAGCTTACAGCGTATGCGCTCCGGAATCCGGTGTTCCGGGAAATTGTCAAAACAGAAACCAGGAAGGCCCCCAATCCTAACGAGCAGTGGGACTATTCCTGGCATAACAAAAATAAGATGCTGCGGCTTTACGAGGGTGCGGATGGGGTTAAAACGGGTTATACAAAAAAAGCTTTCCGCTGTCTGGTCAGCTCAGCCACCCGGGACGGACGCCAGCTTGTCGCCGTTACTTTGAACGATGGAGACGACTGGAATGACCATGGCCGGATGCTGGATTACGGCTTCCGCTATTATCCGGTGGTGGAAGTCGCACGGAGAAACATGCCCTTGAGCGGATATAATTTCGTCACAGGCGCTTCTTTTTCCTATCCGCTTGCTGAGGGGGAAGAACGCCTGTTGACCAAAAAACTGGTACTAACCAAAACAACAACTGTAAATTCCACATCAGACCGCGCCTCCTTCGGGCTTCGCGGCAGGATTGACATGCTGCTTGACGGGAGACCGATCGGGTCTGTGCCTGTATATGAAAAGGGCAGCTATATTCCCCGCGCCAAAGAGGCGGTTCCCTCCCCCGCGTCTGGTGATGTGCAGGAGAGCTCATGGAGAGATGCCTGGAATGAAGTGATGCAGCGGTTATTTACCGCATAATGCGAACTGCGGTAGAACAGAAAGGCGGTGAATCCCATCGTTAATGTGATATGGATGGCCATGATTGTTATTGGCGTCGGGTTTGCAGCTGTGCAGGGAAAGATGGACGTTGTAACCAAGGCAGCCTTTGACGGGGCTGCTGCTGCTGTCACCGTGTGCTTTGGCCTGATCAGTGTTCTTGTATTCTGGATGGGGATGATGAAGATTGCGGAGGACGCGGGGCTTATGGAGAAGCTGTCCAGGCTGCTTGCGCCTTTCATAGGTTTTCTGTTTCCGGATGTGCCGCGGAATCATGCGGCGATGGGTTATATTTTATCCAATATGAGCGCCAATCTGCTGGGGCTGGGGAATGCGGCTACTCCGATGGGGCTTAAAGCGATGCAGGAGCTGCAGAAGCTTAACCCTGACAAGCATACAGCCACTCCTGCCATGTGTACCCTGCTTGCCTTGAACACGGCCAGTATTACACTCATCCCGACGACCCTGATCGCAATCCGGATGAATTACCATTCCGCACAGCCTGCTGAAATTGTCGGCACCACGCTGATGGCTACGGCAATTGCCACCTGCGCGGCAATTGCCGCCGACCGCTGGTTCCGCAAACGACTGCGACGGCGTCCGCCTGTTCCAAAACAGCCGGCAGGCAAGTCCATGTAAAGGAGGGGCCTTCCATTGCTTGCATTTATAAATCTCATTTCTACCTGGGCTATTCCTGTCATTCTGGCGTTTATCCCCCTTTATGCATATACGAGAAAGGTGCCGGTGTATGAATCCTTTGTAGAAGGAGCCAAAGACGGCTTCTCGACTGCGGTTGGCATTATTCCGCCCCTCGTCGGTATGATGGTGGCCATCAGCATTTTTCGGGCATCGGGGGCGCTAGATTTTATATTGGGCTGGATCGCGCCGCTGTTCCGCTTATGGGATATTCCGCCTGAGGTGCTGCCGCTGGGTCTGCTGCGGCCGCTGACCGGCTCTGGTTCCCTTGCTTACACGACCGACTTGATCCGCACATATGGCCCCGACTCCATGATCGGCCGCATGGCCTCCACCATTCAGGGCAGCACGGATACGACTTTATATGTTATCGCTGTTTATTTTGGGGCGGTCGGCATCCGCAACGGGCGGTATGCGCTAAAGGTCGGACTCTTTTCGGATTTCGTGGGTTTTGCGGCGGCGATTGCTGTGTGTCTGCTCGTATTTTGAACGTTGTAGAAGATTTACCGGATTTCAGCTTGTGATTTTGGGCTTCGCTGGGTATCATTAGCATGAGGTGAAATCACGAACATGGAGAGATTACAGAAAATTATTGCCCAGGCAGGCGTGGCGTCCAGGCGCAAATGCGAAGAGCTCATTCTTGCTGGCAAAGTGGAGGTTAACGGGGTGACCGTTACGGAGCTTGGCACGAAAGCGGACCCCGCTCAGGATATCATAACGGTAAACGGCAAACCGATTAAAACGGAAAAGAAAGTATACCTGATGATGAATAAGCCCAAGGGTGTGATTACCAGCGCTTCCGATCCGGAAGGACGCAAAATTGTGTCCGATTACTTTAAGGGCGTCAAAGAGCGCGTCTACCCTGTAGGCAGGCTGGATTATGACACCGAAGGGCTGCTGCTGCTAACGAATGACGGTGAGTTTGCCAACCTGCTTACACATCCGCGGCACCATGTGCCCAAAACGTATTTGGCAACCGTCAAGGGCGTGCCGCACGGAACGGAGCTGGACAAGCTGAGGAAGGGGATTCAGCTTGAGGACGGCATGACCGCACCGGCTGAGGTGGAATACAAGGATGTGGATCCGGACGGCAAGGAATCCGTGATTGCGATCACCATCTATGAAGGTCGCAACCGTCAGGTCAGACGGATGTTTGAAGCGATTTCCCATCCGGTGATTCGCCTGAAGCGCATTGCCTTCGGGGATCTTCTTTTGCAAAATCTGAAGCGGGGGCTAATGAGGTCGCTGACCAAAGACGAGGTGAATCGGCTCATTCAGCTGGCTAAATCCGAGAAAAAGCGCAAGGGAACGAAGTAAACTATTTTGGGATTTAAAAAAGCGGAACAGAGGCGAACAGCCTCTGTTTTCCTTTTAATTTGACCTAATCCCGGAAAATAGTAAAATAGAGAAAGTGGCTTTGTATGGTTTGAAGAGGATTTCCATAATAAGGGGTTGTTGGATGTGTCGGAAGGAAATAACCGCATTTTGGTTGTCGATGATGAGGAGCGTATCAGAAGGCTGCTGCGCATGTATCTCGAAAAAGAAGGCTACTCTATTGATGAGGCGGAAGATGGCGAGACCGCACTGCGCAAAGCGACAGCGAGCGATTACAGCATCATTTTGCTTGATGTTATGCTGCCAGGCATGGATGGGGTAGAGGTATGCAGCCGATTGCGGCAGGTAAAGGCTACTCCTGTCCTTATGCTGACAGCGAAGGGAGAAGAGACCAACCGTGTACAGGGCTTTGAGGTAGGAGCCGATGATTATGTCGTTAAGCCTTTTAGCCCGCGTGAAGTCATCTTCCGGGTGAAGGCGATCCTGCGAAGATCTTCGGAAACGGCTTTTTTAACCAAGGAGACGACGCCAAGCAACAGCATTGTATTCCCTAACCTCGTGATTGAGAATGACGCCCATCGCGTGACGGCCGGAGGGAAGGAAGTCAGTCTTACACCCAAGGAGTATGAGCTGCTTCATTATTTGGCCATATCACCAGATAAGGTGTTTTCCCGGGAAGAGCTGCTGAAGGATGTGTGGAATTATGAGTTTTTCGGTGATTTGCGAACTGTAGATACCCATGTCAAACGTTTGCGTGAAAAATTGAACAAAGTATCGCCGGAGGCGGCAGGCATGATCACAACCGTATGGGGAGTAGGCTATAAACTGGAGGTCCCGAAATAAATTGAGCTTCTGGAGATCGCTCGTCGGCAAATTATGGATCACAATCATATGCCTGGTCGGCTGTGTGCTTATTTTTCTGGGATTATTTTTGCTTCCTTATATAGATACCAATTTCGCCGCTGCGGAATCATCGGATATTAAACGGTTATTCACATACACCTGTATCGTCGGTTTTTTGTTGACGACGTTTTTCGCCCTGTTTTTGTTTACCAAAATTACGCAGCCCATGCAGCAGCTCATTCAAGCGGCAGACGCAATCCGCAAGGGCCGGTATGATAGACGGGTATCGGTGGTCAGCAGCGATGAAATAGGCGCTCTCGCTACTACGTTTAATCATATGGCCGCCGAAATGGAGTCGACCATCCGCAGCCTGAATGTCGAGAAGAACCACTTGTCCAGTGTGCTGCGCAGCATGACCGATGCTGTGCTTACCTTTAACCGTGATGGTGAAATTATATTGACCAATCCTCCCGGACAGCAGACGGTTGCAAGCTGGCGGGGGGTGAAATGGGAGGACAGCGGGCATGAAGAAGGGCGCTTTGGCGTCCCGAAACCGCTGCAGCCTCTTTTTGAACAGGTGATGGAGAGCGGAGAGGATGCGGGGGCGAAGGTGCATGTGAAGCAAGGAGTGTGGTCCGTTCAGATGGCTCCTCTCTATACGGATGATATGATCCGGGGAGCGGTGGCCGTTCTGCGCGATGTAACCGAAGAGGAACGGCTGGAAAAAGTACGCGCTGATTTCGTCGCCAACGTCTCCCATGAAATCCGGACGCCGCTGTCCATGATGCAGGGTTATAGCGAGGCTTTGCTGGACGGTATGGCCGGTTCGCCGGAAGAGACGGAGGAATTGATCCAGGTCATCCATGATGAGTCGCTGCGGATGGGCAGGCTTGTCAAGGATTTGCTGGATTTAACGAGAATGGAGGCTGGACACGTCGACATTGACCGCAGCCCGGTACAGGTGGATGAGCTGGTGGAGCGTGTTCATCGCAAATTTGCCGTCCGTTCCAAAGAGCGGGGTCTGGCGCTTGAATGCCGGATCACAGGCGCTCCCCTTATGCTGCCTGCCGCGGACGAAGACAGGCTGGAGCAGGTGTTGACCAATCTGCTTGATAATGCGTTCAGGCATACACCGGGTGGCAAGCACATCTCTATGCATGCCGGGCGGACTGCTGATGAACAGGGAGAATCCATCATCATCCGGATTCGGGATGAGGGGGTTGGCATACCGAGTGAGGATCTGCCTTATATCTTCGAGCGCTTCTATAAAGCGGATAAAGCGCGGGTACGTGGCGAGGAGAGCGGAACAGGGCTTGGGCTTGCGATTGTCCGCAATATCGTGGAGGCGCATCATGGAACCATTACTGCCGAGAGCATCATCGGACAGGGCTCTGAATTTACGATTACGCTGCCTGTGAAGTAAGATAGACGCGAAAATAGATCTGAAAATGCCCGAAATCCGTTTTTTTTGTTGAAAATTACAATAAAAAATTGTTCATCGTGGAACATGGCAAATGAATCGGCCGTTGACCTGTTGTGCTTATTTTGCACTTGGGAGGCGCTCCGAGAACGAAGCATTCCTACAATCGCTGTTGACCCTTCGGGCCAAAGGCGAACGCTTCGCTTTTCCGGAATTGCTTCGTCCTCTCCGCTGACTGTCGTGCATATTCGCGCATTAGGGTCAAATGGCTATTCAATTTGCCATTTGTTTGGGGTAGTAAAAAGGTCGAGAACCGAAAAGCTCCGGTTCTCGACCTTTTGCTAGTAACTCACATCGTAAACGCATAGTATCAGGCGAACAGACTGGTGCTGGTGCAAGTGAAGACGAATAGCTACTCCAGCACAATCTCCTGAGCGGAATTCACATCAGACAAGCCGGCGAGCTCGATGAGCACTTGCTTAGGGACGGCCTTGTCCACGGTCAGCATCATGATGGCTTCGCCGCCGATCACTTTCCGGCCGACTTGCATCGATGCGATATTGACATCGTTTTGTCCGAGCAGGGTTCCGACGCGTCCGATAATGCCGGGTTTGTCATTGTGGGAAATCAGCACCTGATGCGCTTCCGGCGCGACGTCGACCGGGAACTGATCCAGTCTGACGATACGCTCGCCATAACCGGCAAGCAGCGTGCCTGCCACACGGCGCTCTTCACCTGGCTTGGTTTTCAGGGTGACGCTGATCAAATTCGTAAAGCCTTTGGTTGCCGGGGCTTTGGTCACGACAAAGCCGACATCACGCGATTTCGCCAAATGCATCGAGTTGACGATATTCACATCGCTGCCCAGATGGCGGCGCAGCACGCCTTTGAGGATATAACGTGTCAATGGCTGGGTATCGTCCTCGGACAGGTCGCCGGCATACTCGATATGAATTTCACGCACAGCCTGTGCGGTGATTTGGGCGGCAAAGCTGCCAAGCTTTTCGCCAAGGCTGAAATAAGGCTGGAGCTTGTTCATCACGCCAGGTGCTACAGGCGGCATGTTGACCGCATTTTTAAACGGCTCATCGCGCAGAATATGAAGAACCTGTTCGGACACGTCAATGGCCACATTTTCCTGGGCCTCCACCGTTGATGCGCCCAAGTGAGGTGTCACGATGATGTTCGGATGATTCAGGAACGGATGATCCTGAGCCGGCGGCTCGGATTCAAATACGTCGAACGCCGCACCAGCGACGATGCCTTCATTAATGGCTTCCACAAGCGCGAACTCGTCGATCACTCCGCCGCGGGCACAGTTGATGATCCGCATTCCTTTTTTCATGACCTCAAACTGCGGTCTGGAGATCATATGGCGTGTTTCCGGTGTCAATGGCGTGTGCACGGTAATGAAGTCGGCATTGCGAACAATATCATCAACACTCGCCAGCTTGACTCCTTGCTTCTCAGCACGCTCTTCGGTCAGAAAAGGATCATAGCCGAGAATGTTCATTCCGAACGCTTTGGCACGTTTGGCCACCTCGCTGCCGATCCGGCCCATGCCCAGAACACCCAGCGTTTTGTTGCGCAGTTCTACCCCGAGGAAGCTTTTGCGGTCCCAGGTGCCGCCAATCGTCTTCGCATAGGCCTGCGGAATGTGGCGGGCCAGGGCCATCATCATGGCAAAGGTATGCTCACATGTCGTAATGGTATTTCCGTCCGGGGCGTTAATGACGATAATGCCGCGCTGTGTGGCGGCTTCCAGGTCAATGTTATCGACCCCGACGCCGGCTCTGCCGATTACTTTAAGTCTGGTGCCTGCGGACATGATCCGCTCAGTGACCTTTGTCTGGCTGCGGACGAGCAGCGCGTCGTACTCCCCGATGATGGCAACAAGCTCATCTTCGGTCAGGCCTGTGTTTTTGTCCACGGTCACATCACTTGCGTCCATTAACTGCTGAATCCCCATGTCGCTGATCGGATCCGATACTAGCACTTTGTACATTTCGCGTTTCCTCCTCAAATGATATTGCTGTGAGATACATTGGCGCATTGCAGTGCCAAAGGGTCCAAGGGCATTTAAGCCGGCTGACGGCGCTGCAGATGTGGTGCGGGGATGCCAAGACAACAAAAAAACTCCCGATCCGCATACTATATCCATAGTAAGGGACGAGAGTTATCGTGGTACCACCCTAATTCGCAGCCGTTTCGCAACGGACAGCCTTAACGGTCTGAATGACCTGAAGGATAACGGTCTTCCGCCGACTGCACCTACATGAACGGCAAAAGCCGTAAATTTCGGGACAATAACTCAGGAGCGCTAAAGGGATGCCGCCTGCCACCGGTTTACACCAATTCACCGGCTCTCTGATAGAACCTGCAGCGTCTTCTCTCCGTCGAAGTTTGTGTTACAATAAATTTTTTCATAATGTATCATGCCTGACATAAGTGTGTCAATAGGCAAAAAGACTTGCCGGAGAAGTGTGGCGGACTGCACGCCATGCTCGGCAGATCGGGAGTTGCGACGCCTTGAATCATCATGGAAAATTGGCTATGATGCTAAATGAATAAATAGCAGAGGACCGGGAAGGAAATAATGAAAAAACTAAACCTGAAGAACATCAAGAAGCTGAAGCTCAGAAAAGCGGAAACGCAGGAGCTTACCGACCGTCTGCTGTTGTTCAATCTTTATCTCACCCAATTGCTGACCCTTGTGATTGGAGCGGTGTGGATTTTTTTACAGGGACGCAGCGTTCCTGCTGTGCTGGCTGTACCTCAAGGCATGAGCTTTCTTTGGTGGGGTCTGGGCCTTGCCGCGCTGATGCTGCTGGTTGATTTGCTGATTTCGTCTGTGATGCCGGAGGACGCCATGGATGACGGGGGAATCAACCGCATGCTGTTTCGCCATCGGCCGGTCTGGCATATCGTATGTATTGCAGCTGTTGTTGCCGTTTGTGAGGAGCTTCTCTTCAGGGGAGCCGTTCAATACGCATTTGGTCCATACTGGACGAGCATCATATTTGCCCTGATTCACATCCGCTACCTGAAGCATTGGATTCCGACCGGGTGGGTGTTTTTAAGCAGCTATGGCCTGGGTTACATCTATATACAGACCGGAAGCCTGTGGGCGCCGATCCTGTGCCATTTTGTGATTGACCTTATTTCCGGCCTGGCGCTGCGTTTTCGGAGGGAACCATGAACAAGGAACTGAGCAGAGTAGAAAAATACAGGGGACGCCGCAGCAGGAGGCCGAAAAAAGATAAAAAAGAAAAAAAACAGCAGCCTGCCAAGGCAGAAGCTTACACTGCCGCTTATACGGATACGGTGCCTCTGACCGAAGAGGAAGCAGCCGGGGGGGAAGTGTATGTTTCCCGCACAGAGCTGTTTCCGTCACGGCGCATTCGTGTAAGCAAGTGGTTTATGAACTTTTTGAGCACTTTATTCATCCTTATCACGGCAGCCCTTCTTTGGTGGGGCATCGAGGGCGCACCTCCATTGCGTGTCATTATGTCATCCCTGTCGAGCAAGCCCTGATGCCTGAATATATTGCGGAAGAACCCCGACTCATCCAAAGCGGGGTTCTTCTTTGCCGATACGAACAAGCGCTATTTTGAAGCCTCCGTGTCGATGCTGCCGGGGTCCACGAAGGAATACCCTTTCTGCTCAAGCTTGGTCAGCAGCTCATCCAGTGCCTCAACGGTCCAGGGCAGCTCATGCATCAGAATATTGCTCCCTGGATGGAGCTGGTCCATCACATTTTGGATCAGAGCCTGTTTTTTGTTCGGATCGCTTTTTTTCATGGTCCAGTCCAGAGAGCCGTTGGACCAGGTCATGTATAGAAGGTTCTCTTCCTTGGCCACTTGCTGTCCGACATCCCCGCCGGCTCCGTTAGGGGGACGGAAAAAGACCGGTGCCGTCCCAATCGTATCCTTTACCAGCTCCTGCACGTCTTTAATCTGTTTCCGCACTTTGGCTATCGGCTCATTTTTAAGAATGATGTGGTCATAGCTGTGATTTCCGATCATATGACCCTGTTCATTAATCTGTTTCAGCAGCTCAGGATGCTCCTTGACCCTGTACCCGTTCACAAAAAATACAGCCTTCGCCCCATGCTTATCCAGGGTATTCAGCAAGGAATCAACCATCACCCGGTCTTTCGGGCCGTCATCGAAGGTCAGAAGCACGATCTTTTTCTCTGCGCCACCTTCCTTGATGGGGACAATATTATAGGCGCTGTTCATGCGGTACAGCTTCTGGGGCTGCTCCTCAGCGCTCCGAACGTCCTCGCTTTCGCTGCCTGTTTCTGATGACTCATTTTTCCCTGCACCGGGGGCTTTGCCGCCGGCAGCGGTATCTGTTCCGGTTGAGGGGGGTGTCTGCTCTGCCGTACCGGATTTGCCCGTGTCATTCTGGCCGGATTGCGGTGAGGAATCAGCCGGGACAGCGGATTCCGTGGCGGAAGCGCAAGCCCCGAGCAGAAGGCTTGAGGTCAGCAGTATGGCTGCCGCTTTAGTGCTCATGTGTGCATCACTCTTTCCTGTATTTATACCGCATGAGTTCCCTGGCTCCAGAGAACACTATGGACGATCTTATCACAAAAGGAGGTCCATATTGTGAAAACTTCTTCATTTTTTCTGGGTGTGCTTCTGGGAGCAGCTGCCACCTCGCTGATGTCCAAAAACGGCGGTTCCGCTATGATGGGCATGAACCGTAATGGCGGCAATGTAGGCGGCATGATGGAAAAGGCAAAACACAGACTAATGGATGCGACTTTTCCCGGCATGATGGGAAGCGACCTGAACGCTGCGATGACCAGGCAGGAAAAGCATGATGGGGACAAAGCCAGAAAAAAAACTTACTCCAGCAGCGAAAAAGCAGAGAATATTAAAATGCTGAAGGAGTTTATCCGCAACAGTCCCGATGTCAAGCGCGAGGTTGAGCAGATCCTTAAAGAAACCCATACGGCGGTACCTGGAATATAAACCGCATTGTTTTGTAGAGAATCATTTTCGCGGCTTTTTTTCGGGCTGTGCAAATGATTCTTTTTTTGTCTTTTTTATTGCGTGCATTTGAGGGTATAAAATGATAACATATCTACATAGAACCATTTTCATCACAGGTGTCTTTGTTGCATCATATTCTGTTTATAATACTCGGTTGCAGAGGAGGATCCAGTATGAAAATAGAAAGATTAAGTCAGGACAAGATACGGATTTTCCTTACATTTGACGATCTGAGCGAGCGCGGCATACAAAGAGAGGACATGTGGCAGGAAATTCCGAAGGTGCATGAGCTGTTTACTGAAATGATGGATCAGGCATACAGCGAGCTCGGTTTTGACGCCACCGGTCCGTTAGCCGTCGAAGTATTTGCGCTTCCTGCTCAAGGAATGGTCGTTATCGTAACCCGGGGGAAATACGACCACCAGCAGTACGTTTCGGGTTCTGATGATGAGCTGCCTGAAGAAGTATATGAGATGGAGGTCACCCTTGAACAAAGTGATTCCATTATTTACGCCTTCAGCGATTTCGAGGTGCTAATTGAAGCGGCTCACATGCTCCGCAGCAATATTACGGAGGCAGGTAAGCTGTATCACTATAGAGGAAAATGGATTCTATATCTGGAGCCGGAGGAAGTGGATGAAGACCGGCATGCCGCGCTCATTGCGGTGCTGGCTGAATTCGGGGAAGGATCTTCCCTTACTCCGGCGGTGCTTGAAGAGTATGGCAAGCTGGTCATGGCCGAGAATGCGGTGGCAACCATTTGCTCGCATTTTGACAGCCGCGGCTAATCCGGTGCTCTGGAAGCCGTAGCAGGAAGACCTGACGGTCTGGCTGCTGCAGCATTTTGAACGACAGCCGGCCCTGCAGACACACGGGCCGGCTGCAGTTTTTTGGAGGGATGACGGTGCTCCTGTTTTCGGTACTTGCGGCAGCGATAGCGCCGGGTATCGCTTTACTGACGTATATTTATCTCAAGGATAAATATGACTCCGAGCCGTTGCATATGGTAATCAGGGTGTTTTTGCTTGGTTTTCTTGTCGTGCTGCCAGTCATGATCTTTCAACGGGGGCTGACGCTCTGGCTCGGCGATCATACGCTGCTTACCTCCTTTGGCGTATCGGCCGGAGTCGAAGAGTTTCTAAAGTGGTTTGTTGTGTACCATGTCATTTATAATCATACGGAATTTGATGAGCCTTATGACGGGATCGTATATGCCGCAGCCGTCTCGCTTGGATTTGCGACCGTAGAGAATCTGCTGTATGCGTGGGCTGGTTATTCATCTATCGGGTCACTGGTCATTCGTTCGTTGCTGCCTGTGTCGGGGCATGCCATGTTCGGTATCATTATGGGTTATTATCTCGGCCGGGCCAAGTTCTCGGAAGGCCGAAGCAGCAAGCTCTTTCTTGCGCTCTCGCTGCTGTTCCCATGGTTTTGGCACGGTCTTTACGATATTATCCTGAATACGCTGACCCAGGACTGGATCTGGTTCATCGTGCCTTTGATGCTGCTGCTCTGGTTTATGGGTATGGGCAAACTCGCAAGAGCGAACAGCCGCTCCCCGTTCCGCGTGGTTAAACCGGAGGAAGAGGTTAACTTGTAAGCAAATTGGACACACTTGTCTGACATACGGGCTTCGTGCCTGATGACGGAGGTGTGTTTTTTATGCGTGTTAAAGTAAGAATTTACTGCAAACAGTGTGGGGAAAAATTTGTGCTGCGCGGCCGCAGAGAGATGGACCGGATTGAAACCGGATTCAAGCGCTGTCTGTGCGATAATGCGGACGAATTCATCATCGAGGAGGAGGCCTTGTAGACTCCTGAAGCTTATGCATAAGAGTCCTTTCATCTTGTCACACTATGGTTAGCGTACCTGATGAAAGGAGACTCTCACGATGTATAAGCGAATAAGCGCTTTTTTGTTTCCTGTTGCAGCTATTTTGCTGGTCGGAGCTTTAGTATGGGGATATCAGGAGAATCAGGAGAAGAATTCGCTTCTGATCAAGGCGGAGAACCAGTATCAGCGGGCATTTCATGATTTGTCCTACCATATGGACCAGCTGCACTCCCAGCTTGGCAATGCCATCGCGGTCAATACAGCCTCGAATGGAATGCACCGTAAAAGCCTGGTTAATGTATGGAGGCTGACCAGTGAAGCGCAGAATGAGGTCAACCAGCTCCCGCTGTCGCTGGCTTCCTTCAATCATGCGGAGGACCTGCTTTCCCGGATGTCCAATTTTGCATACCAGACCTCTGTCCGGGATTTGAATAAGGAACCGCTCAGCGACAAGGAGGTGAAAAACCTCAAGGTTCTCTATGAAAATTCGAAGGATATTTCGAAGGATCTTCATGAAATGCAAAGCAAGGTGCTGGCTCACAACCTGCGCTGGATGGATGTGGAGTCGGCCATCGCAACAGAGAAGCAGCCTGCAGACAATACGATTATTGACGGCTTCAAGACGGTGGATAAAAAAGTGGAGCAGTATTCCGAGCTCGACTGGGGGCCCTCCATTGCCAGTATGTATGATAAGCGGTCTGTGAAAAAGCTGAATTTGCGGCCTACTACTCCGCAGGATATCCGGGCTAAAGCAGCCAAGTTTGCCGCGACCAGACCGGAGGATGTGAAGATTCTTGAAAATGGCAAAAATACAGAATGGCCTTCATACACCGCAGTTATTAATGCCAGAAACGGCAGCGGAAAAAGTATGGATTTTACTCACAACGGCGGTATGCTCATTTCCTACAGCGATCAACGGCCGGTGGGCAAAAAAGCGGTGAACCGCAGCCAGGCGATTGCCAAGGCGAATTCCTTCCTCAGTCATAAGGGCTACAAGGGGATGAAGGCGGTAGCTTATGATGAATACGATAATATGGCCAACCTCACTTTTGTGCCGTCCGAAGGGGATGTGCTCATTTATCCGGAAAAGGTCACCGTCCGCTCGGCTTTGGACAACGGAGAGGTCATCGGTTTGCAGGCAAGCGATTATATCTATGAGCATCAAAATACCCGGAAGCTGCAGAAGGCCAAGCTGAGTGCCGCTCAAGCGCGCAAATTTCTCAATCCCGAATTCAAGGAAATGTACCACCGGAAGGCCGTCATTGAAAATGAGCTGTCAAAGCATGTGCTCTGCTATGAATTTGGGGGACGAATCAACGGCTCGGTCTATCGGATTTACATGAATGCGAATACGGGGGAAGAAGAGAAGATCGAGGAAGTCAAGGATGCGGACGAACATTTTAAGAAGGAACAGCATAATAAACCGTTTGTAAGCTAGGCTTTTCATTGATTTCCGACAGCCCTCTGATCATTCAGGAGGCTGTTTTTTGTACACGTCCTTTTCGCAAAAACTTCATCTTTCAGGTAAAAAGTCATGGTATAATGGCGGGGTTATACAACGATGCAGATTACCGCAGGATGAGGATGGTGGCAGGGATGTTGCCCAAAATAACAGATATGCTATTTTTTCAGTTGGCTGCTTCGGACGACAAGACGGATACGTTTGATTATAGAGCCAGAATTATGGATATGAAAGAAGACAACTATCTGGTCGAAATACCGATCAATGTGGACACCGGCAAAATGAAGATGCTGCATCTCGGTGACGAGCTTTCCGTTGTGTTTGTAAATGAAAACGGACTAAGGCATTATTTTAACTCGCATGTTACCGGATTTGAAAAAGACAGGGTACAGCTGATCCATATTCGCAAGCCGCTGGAACATGAAATCACAAAGGTTCAGCGGCGCAGCTATTTGCGGGTTCCTGCATCGCTGGAAATTGCAGTGCAGTCGCAGGAGCATGCCATTCATTTTATAACCCATACGATTGACGTAGGCGGGGGCGGTGTGTCTTTTAACGCCAGACCCGAGGCTGTACTGCAGTCAGGCTGGAGCCTTAAATGCTGGCTGCTGGTGCCTTACAAGAACGGGACCAGGGAGCATGTCAGCTTTGATGCGGAAATTGTGAGGATTGTTGTGCAGGAGAACAGTACAAGCCAGGTTATGGCAGCCTATAAAAAAATTCCTGATCTGGAACGGCAGAAGGTTATCAGATACTGCTTTGAACAGCAGCTGGAGCACCGGCAATAAAGAAATGAACGGATGGGGAGAGTAAATTTCCGGTATGGAGCAAAAAGGCCTGTTTTTGCATCATCGTGCTAGGTGTGGTATAATTTTCACGTCGCAGGCAATGCCTGTTTTTTTATTGAGGCTTTCGGTTGAGGAGGGTGCCCCGTTGGCAAGGCAGAGTACGGCATCGAACGGGAAAATCAACATCGCCATTGATGGGCCTGCCGGGGCAGGCAAAAGTACGGTTGCCCGCAGGGTGGCTGAAGCATTATCTTATGTATATGTGGACACTGGCGCCATGTACCGGGCAGCGACCTGGTATTTGATGAAACATGAGGTTTTACCGGAAGATGTCCAGGAAGTGCTTCAACATGTACCCAAAATGGTGATTGAATTAAAACCGGACCCGTCCGGGCAGAAGGTCATCTGCAACGGAGTGGATGTCACCGTGGAAATTCGTTCGCTGGACGTAACCGGCAACGTATCCAGGTATGCCAGTATCGCGGGTTTGCGGGAACATTTAACGTCAGGCCAGCGCCGGATGGCGGAATGCAAAGGCGTAGTCATGGACGGCCGTGATATCGGTACGACCGTGCTGCCGGACGCAGAGTTGAAAGTATTCATGACTGCCAGCGTCAAGGAGCGTGCTCTTCGCCGATTCAAAGAATTGCGGGAGGTGGGCATCACGCTGGAGCAGCTCGAACGCGATATTGCGGCTCGGGACAAATTGGACGAAGAAAGGGAAGTTTCCCCGCTTCGCCGCAGCGAAGATGCCATGATGCTGGATACGACGTATATGGATATCGACGAGGTTGTCGATACGATCGTATCCTACTGCAAAACGGCGATAGGATGGAGAGATTGAGCAATGATTTATGAATTGTGCAGTGGAATTCTGCGCATCCTGTATCGGTTCCTGTTCAGATTGGAGGCGATCGGCACCGAGAACGTGCCGGCCGAAGGCGGTGTACTGCTTTGTTCCAATCATATCAGCAACCTGGATCCGCCTACCGTTGGTATCTTGCTGAACCGAAAGGTTCGCTTTATGGCCAAAGCCGAGCTATTTGATATTCCTGTCCTTGGACCGCTGATCGCGAAGCTTGGAGCTTTTCCGGTAAAGCGGGGCGGAGTGAGCAAGGAATCGATCAAGTTGGCCCTCACGATTTTACGTGATGGAGAGGTTATGGGTATATTTCCGGAAGGATCGCGGAACGCTCAGGGAATGGGCAAGAAAGGGGCTGCAAGCTTTGCGCTTCGCAGCGGGGCCGCCGCCGTGCCTGTAGCGATTGTGGGCGACTACAAGCTGTTCCGGAAGACGAAGGTCATTTACGGGAAGCCGGTTGATCTCGAGCAGTACAAGGCGGCCGTGGAAGGCGATCCTTTGGAACTCGCAACCGAAGGCATTATGTCCAGAATCCGCACGATGAAAGAGACCGGTCAGCCGACACAGAGCTGAGCTTGACAGGCTGGGCATACATGAATGTTTTGAACTCTGCTATACGCAGGTTTGAATAAAGGTGTTTTTGAATTGAGGAGGGTATTGACATGTCGGAAGAAACAAGAAACCAAGAAGCTGTTGAGGCGGCAACTCAAGACGAGCTTGACCAGATGGTATCGCTCAAAAAAGGGGATACTGTCAAAGGAACAATCGTGAAGCTGGAAGATAACCAAGCGGTAGTAAGCATTGGATATAAATACGATGGCGTAATTCCACTTCGCGAGCTGTCTTTCGATGGAGAGGAGCCACAGGTCGGACAAGAAATCGAAGCCAGGGTTACAAGCATCAACGACAACAAAGAGCAGCTGGTTTTGTCCAAGCGTGCTATTGACAGCGAGAATGCATGGGAGAAGCTGCAGCAGCATTTCGATAACCAGGATGTATTCGAGGTTACCGTAACCGATGTAGTAAAAGGCGGCGTTGTAGCAGATGTTGGTGTGCGCGGATTTATTCCGGCTTCCATGGTGGAGCGTCATTTTGTCGAGGATTTCAGCGATTACAAGGGACGTACATTGCGCGTTAAAGTAAAAGAACTGGACCGTGAAAATAACAAGGTCATTCTTTCCCAAAAAGATGTGCTCGAATCCGAATTCGAAGCGAATAAGCAAAAATTGATGTCCGAGCTGCAGGAAGGCCAGGAGATTGTGGGTACAGTTCAGCGCCTGACCCAGTTTGGAGCTTTTGTTGATGTGGGTGGTGTAGATGGGCTGGTTCACGTTTCCGAAATTGCCTGGAATCATGTTGACAAGCCGTCCGACGTCGTATCCGAAGGACAGCAGGTGAAGGTAAAAGTGCTCAAGGTAGATCCTGAAAAAGGAAAAATCAGCCTGAGTATGAAAGCAGCTCAACCGGGTCCATGGGAATCCGCTGCAGGACAATTCAACAATGGTGATATTGTGACAGGCGTAGTAAAACGTCTCGTTAACTTTGGAGCATTCGTTGAAATCGCTCCTGGCGTAGAAGGTCTGGTGCACATTTCACAGATTTCGCACAAGCACATCGGAACTCCTCAGGAAGTGCTTGAAGAGGGTCAAGAAGTGAAAGCGAAAATTCTGGAAATGAATCCGGCAGAGAAGCGTGTCAGCCTGAGCATCAAGGAAACGGAAGAAGCTCCGGCACCATCGCCTAGAGCTGAAAGACCTGAAAGATCGCGTGACCGTGCCCCTAGAGAGCAGTTGAACAACCCGAATGTATCCTTGAACAATGAAGGCATGAGCGTTACTCTTGGAGAGCGCTTTGGCGACAAGCTTAGCAAATTCAAGTGATTGAGCAAACGGCAATATTACGCATGAACGTACACCATCGGCGGACCCAGAGGGTTCGCCGATTGTTGTTGCAAACATCATTTTTTTGCTATGATTAGATAGCGAAAAATGGACAGGAGGAATGGCAATATGGCAAGACCCGTCGTGGCGATTGTAGGTCGTCCGAATGTCGGGAAGTCAACGATATTCAACCGGATTATTGGCGATCGTTTGGCTATAGTGGAGGATAAACCCGGAATTACCCGTGACCGGATTTACGGTGTGGCCGAATGGAACGGTAAACCTTTCAGCATCATTGATACCGGCGGCATCGAGATTGACGGAGAGGATGTCATTCTGAAATCCATCCGTATGCAGGCCGAGCTCGCGATTGAAGAGGCAGACGTCATCGTATTTATGTGTGATGCCAAGACCGGGGTCACACAGGCGGACGAGGAGGTTGCGCAGATTTTGTACCGTTCCGGCAAGCCGGTCGTTATCGCTGTGAACAAGGTCGACAATATTGAACGCAGCGATCTGATCTATGAATTTTACACTTTCGGTTTCGGTGATCCGATCGGTGTTTCGGGCAGTCACGGGACCGGCGTTGGCGATCTGCTGGATGCTATCACAGACAGCCTGCCTGAGCTGGAGGATGACGAATATGACGAAGATGTGATTCGTGTAGCCCTGATCGGACGCCCGAATGTCGGCAAGTCTTCACTTGTCAACGCGATCCTGGGTGAAGAACGGGTCATCGTCAGTGATGTTGCGGGTACGACACGTGATGCGATTGATACACCGTTTGAACGGGATGGGCAGCGCTATGTGCTGATCGATACGGCGGGCATGCGCAAGCGCGGCAAGGTGTATGAAACGACCGAGAAATACAGCGTTATGCGCGCAATGCGCGCTATCGAGCGCGCTGATGTAGTGCTGATCGTGATCAACGGCGAAGAAGGCATTATCGAGCAGGATAAACACATTGCCGGTTATGCTTATGAAGCGGGCAAGGCTTCCTTGTTTGTCGTAAACAAATGGGATGTCGTAGAGAAGGATGACAAGACGATGCGGCAGTTCGAAACGAAAATCCGTGATCATTTTCTCTTTATGACCTATGCCCCTGTAGTATTCCTTTCTGCCAAAACGAAACAGCGCCTGCACAAGCTGCTTCCCGTCGTTCAGCATGTATCGCAGCAGCATGCGATGAGAGTGCAGACACATCTGTTGAATGATGTCGTGTCCGATGCAGTAGCCATCAATCCTCCGCCTACGGATAAAGGGCGCAGACTGCGCATCAATTATGCGACACAGGTGGCCGTGAAACCTCCGACGATGGTGGTGTTTGTCAATGATCCGGAATTGATGCACTTCTCCTATGAGAGATACTTGGAGAATAAAATCCGTGCCGCTTTCAATTTTGAAGGAACACCGATTCGCATATTTACCCGGCACAAGTCTGATGAAGGTTAGGGGAGAGCAGCTTGATTTTACAGATTGCAGCCGTAGTGGTCAGCTATCTTTTGGGCTCGGTCAGCTTTAGTGTTTTGATCGGACGTTTTCTGAAAGGTGTAGATGTAAGGCAGCACGGAAGCGGCAATGCGGGGGCGACCAATACGCTGCGCGTTTTGGGCAAAGGTCCCGCCATTATGGTGCTGCTGCTTGATGTGTGCAAAGGCATTGCCGCCGTATGGCTCGGCTACTGGCTGGGGGGCGGTTCGCAATGGACCGCTGCTCTGTCCGGTATTGCCGCCATCGCGGGTCATAACTGGCCGCTTTATTTTCATTTCCGCGGCGGAAAGGGCATTGCTACGGCCATCGGTGTGCTCGCCACACTCTGCTTCTTCCCGGCGCTTATCGCGGGAGTTATCGCTATTTTATCTATTGTAATTACCCGTTACGTGTCGCTTGGTTCCTTAATCTTCGTCATCCTGACGCCATGGATGATTCTCGTCATGGGTTATTCCTGGCCGTTATTCTGGAGCAGTCTCATTATTTGCGTTTTTGCTGTATGGAGACACAGAACGAATATCCGCAAGCTGCTTCAGGGCAAGGAGAACAGACTGGGCTCCAAGGGGGGAGATTGACTTGGCTGACAAGGTTGCTGTACTGGTCGCAGGGAGCTGGGGAACGGCGCTGGCTTCGGTGCTGGCGAACAACGGGCATGAAGTGATGATTTGGACCCGCAATGAAGGGCAGGCCGAAGAAATCAACACTCGTCACACGAACAGCCGTTACCTGCCGGATGTCGAGCTGTCTTCCCGCATTGCGGCGGTGACCGACATGAGTGTGGCCGCCGAGAATGCCAAAGCGGTCATTATTGTCGCTCCTTCTGCGGCCATGCGGCAGGTATGCGCCGATTTCAAGCCATACTACAGGGAAGATATGCTCATTGTGCATGCGACGAAGGGGTTTGAGACCGAGAGCCTGAAGCGGATGTCGACCGTGATCGCGGAGGAGCTGGGTTACCCGGAAGGTCGAATCGTAGTGCTGTCCGGTCCCAGCCATGCGGAGGAGGTTGTCCGCAAATGCCCAACGACCGTTGTCGTTGCGTCCCAGGATGAGCGCGGCGCGCAGGCTGCCCAGGATCTGTTTATGAATTCCTACTTCAGGGTATATACGAACCGTGACCAGGTTGGCGTGGAGCTGGCGGGAGCGTTAAAGAACATTATTGCGCTCGGAGCCGGCATGTCGGACGGTCTGGGCTTTGGCGATAATGCCAAAGCGGCCTTGCTGACACGCGGGTTGGCCGAGATTACAAGAGCAGGCATAGACATGGGGGCCAACCCGCTGACGTTTGCCGGACTGGCCGGCATTGGAGACCTGGTCGTAACGGCCACAAGCAAGCACAGCAGAAATTGGCGCGCAGGCTCGCTGCTCGGTCAGGGACAGCCATTGGATCAGGTGCTAAGCACAATGGGCATGGTGGTTGAAGGAATCCGGACCACGAAGGCCGCTTATGCTATCTCCAGCAAACTGAATGTGCAAATGCCCATCACGGAGCAGCTATACAAAGTATTGTTTGAACAGAAGGATGTACGCAGCGCGGTGGAAGCGCTCATGGGGCGTGACCCGAAAACGGAGATGGAAGTCATGCCTTTAAAAACATGGGAGCAATGGCACTCTTAGAATACTCACCTTTTACTCCCGGCATTCATACACTGAATGTAGCAATGCCGGAGGAGGGGAGACAGTGAGCAAGAATTTTCCTAAGGACGCGCTGAACGCAATCAACAAAAAAAGCGGTAAGACGATATCCGAAAATGCCGTCAAAAAACTGGCAAGTACGGTTAAACCGGAGACTTTGCAAAGTGAGGCAAAGCTTCGCCAACTGATCAAACAAGTATCCGCCATGGCGAATATCCCGGTATCGGAAGATACAGTGAAGGACATTGTGGGCGCGGTTAGTAAGAGCGGCATGAATCCTTCCAACCTGGAAGCGTTGATGAAAATGATGATCAAGAAATAAACGGCCGTTTTGTTTTTTCGTCAAGCCCGCAAACCGGACAGGTTTGTGGGCTTTTTTCCAAGGCGAAGAGCACAAGCGGGTGAAAGGAGCAGGCGGCATTGAACAACATAAAAGGGTCGGACATGCTCCGCAATGTACCGGTGCTTGCTGCAGCGCTGCATGATGCATCCGAGGCCTGGGCGGACTATCCAGCCGTATGGCTGCTGGGAGGGAGCTGCTCGTTGCTGCTGCAGCAGGTGGAATTGGGGCGGCAGCCGAACGATATTGATGTATATGCTGACCTTGCTGCCGCTAAGCTGCTGCATACAGCTGCGCCGGGCATATCAGAGGATGAGCAGGAGTTAAACCGCAGCGGCCTGTATACATCGCTGCTCAGCCATTACCGTGTAAACGGGCTGCGGCTTGAGCTTGTCGGCGGCTTTGAAATCATGGCTGGGGGTTCATGGTACAGGCTTGAGGTTGAGCGTGTTCTGCAGGAGTACGCCCCGCAGATAAGGCTGAACAATAATCCGCTGTACCTTACCCCGTTAAGCCATGAGTTCATGTTCAATCTGCTGCGGGATAGGGCTGACCGGTATGAAGCTATTGCGAAGGTAATGAATGTGCGGCCGGACCTTCACGCCCTGCTTGTGAGCAGGCTGCTGCAGGCCAACGTCTGGGCAGACAGTCTTTTAAGCCGGATGTCCGCTCTGCTGCCGTGGACCGCAGACTTGATTGCCGGACAGCAAACCCGTGACAAGGGAGGAAAACAGTGTGAATCATGAAGTGACTTTTCTTCCTGCCGGAAAGAAAACGGTTGTCCGCACCGGCATGACCGTGCTTGAAGCCGCCCGCAAAGCGGGTATTCATATCCCGACCCGTTGTGCCGGCAAGGCTTCCTGCCTGATGTGCAAAATTACGGTGATTCCTGCAGATGGGGAAATCACTCTGCCGACGGCTGCGGAGGAGCGCAAACTTGGGCTTCTGTTGAGTAAGGGAGTACGTCTGTCCTGTCAAGCCAGGGTTACAGGCAAGACGGAAGTAACTGTGCCTGAAGACCCCTTGAAGGCGGCTGTACGGCGGCAATTGGAACGGCAGGCTGAGGACGACCTGTGGTAAGCAATGAAAAATGTTGAACCATGCAAAACCGCCAAGGGCGGTTTTTTTGCTGTACGACGGGCATGGTCAGCCGTAAAACTGCATATATATTGTGATAGCGGCCCAGGAAATTGAACCGGGATTCTTTCATTCCGGCTGCAATAGAATAGATGCAGTCATATTTATGAGGACACATACATAATATGATACCAGTCCAAATTCATGTACGCGTGCAGACCGCTCACGCCGATTCGATCAGCACATGAACCGTGCCGGAATGCTCGGTGGCGGACGACTTCCGTGCTTGCTCTGCCGCAGCAGGGGATCAAATCTTCTGATTGAACACGAAGCGTATGCTCTTGCAGCATTGTTCCTTCGGAGACTTTTGAGGAGGGGATTTCATTGGAGAAAGTAGACATTTTTAAAGACATTGCCGAGCGCACCGGAGGAGATATTTATCTGGGGGTCGTCGGTGCAGTCCGCACGGGAAAATCCACATTCATCAAGCGATTTATGGAAACTATTGTACTTCCCAACATTGCGAGTGAAGCAGATCGGCTGCGGGCCACCGATGAACTGCCGCAAAGTGCGGCCGGTAAAACGATTATGACGACAGAACCGAAATTTGTACCAAACAATGCGGTGCAAATCAAGGTGGCCGAGGGGCTTGACGTAAATGTCCGACTGGTGGACTGTGTCGGTTATGCTGTGGATGGCGCCAAGGGGTATGAGGATGAAAACGGTCCCCGCATGATTTCGACTCCATGGTTCGAAGAGCCGATCCCTTTCCAGGAAGCGGCTGAGATCGGCACCCGCAAAGTGATCCAGGAGCATTCCACACTGGGGGTAGTGGTGACGACAGACGGCACGATTGCGGAAATACCACGCAGCTCGTATATAGAGGCGGAAGAGCGGGTCATAGAGGAGCTCAAGGAGGTCGGAAAGCCATTTGTCATCGTGATTAACTCGACCCGTCCGCGCAGTGAGGAAGCGCTGGAACTGCGCAATGAGCTTGCTGCCAAATATGATATTCCGGTGATGACGTTAAGCGCTTCGACGATGACGGAAGAGGATGTCACTGGTGTGCTGAGAGAAGTGCTGTACGAATTCCCTGTTCATGAAGTCAATGTCAATCTGCCCAGCTGGGTTATGGTGCTGAATGAGCGGCATTGGCTGCGTACGAACTATGAAAGTTCAGTTAGAGATACAGTCAAGGATATTCGTAGACTACGTGATGTGGACAGGGTGGTTGGCCAGTTCATGGAGTATGAATTTATCGAACGAGCCGGGCTCAGCGGTATGAATATGGGCCAGGGAGTGGCTGAAATTGATCTGTATGCGCCTGACGAACTGTACGACCAGATTCTTGTGGAAGTAGTCGGGGAGGAAATCCGCGGGAAAGATCATCTGCTGCAGCTGATGCAGGAATTCACCCATGCGAAGCGGGAGTACGACCGGTTTGCGGAAGCGCTGGAAATGGTGAAGACGACCGGCTACGGCATAGCCGCCCCTTCGCTGGCCGAAATGGCGCTGGATGAACCGCAGCTGATCCGTCAGGGATCACGGTTCGGGGTTCGCCTGAAAGCGACGGCTCCATCGATCCATATGATCCGGGTGGATGTTGAGTCCGAATTCGCTCCGATCATCGGCACGGAGAAGCAAAGCGAAGAGCTGGTCCGTTACCTGATGCAGGATTTCGAGAATGATCCGATCAAGATTTGGGAATCTGACATCTTCGGAAGATCGCTCCATTCTATCGTAAGGGAAGGCATTCAGGGCAAAATTGCGATGATGCCGGACAATGCCCGCTACAAGCTGCAGGAAACTCTGGGCCGTATCATCAATGAGGGCTCCGGCGGTCTGATCGCTATCATTTTATGATGTATGGAAGATGTTCTTCTATAAAAATGTGTCTGGTACGAAAAACCGTGAAGAGTTGAACTCTTTGCGGTTTTTTGTTTATGGGTATCCAGTCGAACAAGCGGAACAAGAAAAAACATAAAACCTATTTACATAGTCGGTTTAACGCGTTATATTAATATTCAAATTTAAATGGTGTTGTACATACTTGAGGGGGAACAGAGAGAATGAAATCGAAAGTATCCAAAACGATGTGGCTGGTATCCGCGTTGGCGGTCATGGCCCTATTTCTTGGTGCATGCGGCGTTCAGCTTCCGGAGCAAGAGGCGGCGGACGGCCAGCAGAGCACCGCTGCGGCCGGTGGTGACTTGCGCGGCAAACGGATTGCCCTGATCATGGAATTCAATACCGGAACTTTCTCGCAGCAATATGTGCAGGGTGTTGAAGAGGAAGTCAAAAAGTTTGGCGGTACGCTTACGAAATTCGTGGCAGATAACGATAAAGCGAAAATGGCTTCCCTGGTCGAAAGCGCGGTTAACCAACATTTTGATGCCATTTTGACAGACCATGGAGACGCATTGCTTGAGCCGGGCTTGAAGAAAGCGGTGGAACGCGGCATTCCGGTCGTTGTGTTTGACGCAGCGGTTAATGTGCCTGGAGCGACGGTTCTTTCCCAGGACGATCAAAAAATGGCCGAACTTACGCTGGAGCAGATGAAGAAGGATCTGAATGGCAAGGGCAAGATCGTAAAAATATGGGTGGCCGGTTTTGCCCCAATGGAAAGACGCCAGCAGTCTTACGCCAAGTTTATGGAAGAAAATCCGGGCATCGAGGAGATCGCCTCCTTTGGCAGTGCGCAAAACCCGGCCCTGGACACTCAGGCCAAAATGGAAGCCGTGCTGAAGCAGTATCCGAAGGGTGAGATTACGGCGGTATGGGCAGCCTGGGACGAATTTGCCAAAGGTGCGGCACGGGCGATCCAGCAGGCCGGCAGAGATGAAATCAAAGTATATGGTATCGATATGAGTGACGAGGATTTGCAGATGATCCAGGATCCAGCCAACCCGTGGGCAGCTTCGGCAGCGGTCGATCCAACGGATATCGGGCGTGTTCAGGTGCGTTATGCTTACCAGAAGCTGCATGGCGATGAACCTGAGGCTAACGTAGTGCTGGAGCCGGTTTATGTCCATCGCGATTCCCTGCCTGACCAGCAAATTTCCACGGCAGAGCTTTCCCAGTATGTAGAGGGTTGGGGACAGAGCGCGCAGGGCAAAAAGGACTGGATGGCTGAATACGAAGTGTCCAAGTAACCGGTCTGACAATTCAAAATGGAGAGGAGGCGCGCTGAAGGCGCGCCTTTCCGGTGTAAGGAGGAAAATCCTATGAATTCAGGTGGCTACAAGCTGGAAATGAGCGGCATCTGTAAATCCTTTGCGGGTGTGGCAGCACTGCATGAAGTCAGCTTTAGCGTATCCGGCGGGGAAATTCACGCTTTGCTAGGAGCGAACGGCGCCGGCAAAAGCACGCTGATGAAAATTTTAGCAGGCGCATACAGTCCGGACAGCGGCAGCATCTGTGCGAACGGCAGCGAGCTGCGGATCACTTCCCCGGCGGAAGCCAAAAAAGCGGGCATCCATTGCGTGTACCAGGAGGTGGACTCTGCGCTTGTTCCCCAATTGACTGTTGCCGAAAATATTATGCTGGACACCCTTTCCAGGCCAGGCGGAGGGCTGTGGGCGGGAGGGCCGCGCATGCGCCTGCAGGCAAGGGAGGCGTTGGTCCGTCTGAAAGCGGACATTGATGTCCGCGCAAAGGTCGCGGACCTGACACTGGCCGAAAAGCAGATGGTGTTGATCGCCCGCATTCTGACTCAAAAGGCGAATGTTATCATTTTTGACGAGCCGACGGCTCCGCTCAGCCAGGAAGAAACGGGCCGTCTGTTCGATACGATTCATCAATTAAAGCAGGGAGGTGTTGCCTGCATATTGATCACACATCGGCTGCCCGAGGTAACGGAGCATTGCGACTGTGTAACCGTGATGCGGGATGGCACTCGCGTATTTACGGGGGAAGCGGCATCCGTGGATGCCGCCGGCATTGTGACATATATGCTTGGCAAAACCTTCGCGGAGGAATTTCCCAAGGTGGAGGCCGAGCAGGGGGAAATCGTGCTTGAAACCAGTGCTTTGCGGCGCGGAACGAAGGTGCGCGGGGTGGATTTGCACGTCCGGAGCGGCGAGGTATTGGCCGTCGTGGGAATGGTGGGTGCGGGCAAGACGGAGCTGTCCCGGCTGTTGACCGGAGCGGACAGGCCGGAAGAAGGGGCTGTGCTGCTGCACGGCAAGACTGTTCATATGAAGCAGCCTGCGGATGGAGTGGCCCATGGCATTGTCTCTGTTCCTGAGGAGCGGCGCAAGCAGGGGATTCTGATCGAGGAGTCCGTGGAACACAACCTGAGCCTGCCGCTGCTGGACAAGCTGAGCACGCTTGGCTTCGTCAACCGCCGAAGGGAGCGCGCCCATGCCGGGCAGCTCGTATCGGCGCTGCATATCAAGGCCGCCTCCGTCCGGCAGGAGGCCAAATATTTGAGCGGAGGCAACCAGCAAAAAATCGCCATTGGGAAATGGCTGAACTCCGGAGCAGAAGTGTTTGTTTTCGATGAGCCTACGAAGGGCGTCGATATCGGTGCCAAAAGCGATATTTTCCGCTTGATCGGCAAGCTTGCAGCAGAGGGAAAGGCCGTCATCTACCTGACCTGCGAGTTCGCGGAGGGGCTCGGAATCGGGGACCGCATCGCGGTCATGTACGATGGTGTTATCGTTAAAGAGTTTGCACGCGGGGAAGCCGATCAGGAGAGGCTGCTGCTGTACGCAAGTGGTGGAGAGGATGTAAGGCATGAAGGATAAATTGTTGAATTTGCTGTTCCGCTATGGGGCTGTAGTCGTGATTATAGGAGTAATCGCATACTTTTCGCTCACACTGCCGTACTTTTTTACTTATGATAATCTGACTGATATTCTTGGTTCGATTGCGATCGTTACCTTTGTAGCCATCGGGGTGACCCTGTCGCTCATCGTGGACGGCTTTGATCTGTCCGTAGGCTCGACGGTTTCCCTTACCACTGTGGCTTCCGCCTCGCTGATGATCTGGTATGAACAGCCGGTCTATATCGTGATTTTGGTATCGCTGGCCATCGGTGCGGTCATCGGGCTGCTGAACGCGTTTATGATCGTCAAGCTCAGAATTCCCGACCTGCTGGCTACCTTGGCTGTGATGTATATCGTCAGCGGGGTTCACAAGACCTATGCGCAGGGCTACACGATCTATAACCATATGCAGTTTCCGGATGGGACCAAGGCCCCGGGTGAAATGGCCCTGTCGTTTCTGCTGCTTGGACAGGGCAGATGGCTCGGACTGCCGTTCTCCGTCGTACTGCTGATCACCACGGTTATTCTGGTGCATGTCTTTTTGACCTATACCAAGTACGGCCGGCAAATGTATGTCACCGGGGGGAACGAAGAGGCTGCCAGATTGTCCGGAATCAAGGTGAAGAAGGTGCGGACGCTTGCTTATGTCGCTTCAGGGCTGTTTGCCGCCATTGCCGGCATTTTGTATGCTTCGCGTGTCGGCTCCGGACAGATTGATGCGGGCGCTCCGCTGCTGATGGAGGCGGTGGCCGCCGTTTTTGTAGGATTTTCCGTGCTTGGGGCGGGCAAGCCGAACGTGATCGGCACATTTGTGGGTTCCATCCTGATCGGTGTGCTTGTGAACGGCCTGACGATGATGAACGTGCAGTATTTCGCGCATGACATTATTAAAGGAATCGTGCTCGTTTTGGCGCTTTCCGTCACATTTTACGTACTGAACCGCCGGCGGGCTTGAAATTGTTGCTGGCATGTATTACTATAAACCTTGTTCCGCGTCGGAAATGCCCTGTACAACGGGCAGGAACGGCGGTGCTGATGAAAAATAAGCGGTTATACGTATATTTGATGGCAAAACGGAAAGAGATAATATTACTTTAAACACATACTAGGTTCAGGAGGTGAACAGGCAATGAACAAAACAGACTTGATCAATCAGGTGTCCGAGAAGGCGGAGCTGTCCAAGAAGGATGCTACCAAAGCGGTTGACGCGATTTTCGACGCGATCTCCGAAGCTCTCCAATCCGGAGACAAGGTACAGCTTGTTGGATTCGGCAATTTTGAAGTCCGTGAACGTTCCGCACGGAAAGGACGCAACCCGCAAACAGGAGAAGAAATCGAAATCCCTGCGAGCAAAATCCCGGCTTTCAAACCCGGTAAAGCGCTCAAAGACGGAATTAAATAAGATTTCTTACATATTTCCATTGTTGCACGACAAGGCCGTGAATCTGATTCACGGCCTTTCGATTTGAAATGAGAATATACGGTCTTCACGGTACCAGGTTGACAAAAGAGGGGCGCGTCTGCATCATGGAGATATTGAAAACGGGAGGGACTCGTTATGGATGAAGAAAAAAGCACTGCCGATTATATCGTGATTAAAGCCAAGAGCAGCGGATGTCAGGTGTTTGGTCTGACACGCGGTCAGGATACCAAGCTGCACCACTCCGAGAAGCTGGACAAGGGCGAGGTGTTGATCGTGCAGTTCACGGAGCATACCTCAGGCATCAAGGTGCGTGGCAAGGCTCTTGTCATGACCAAGCACGGCGTTGTGGATACGGAAGAATGAAAAAGCAGGCATAGCCTGCTTTTTTTTGTTGTACAATGTGGTATGAAGCCTTGTCTCGGACAAAATAAAGCCGGCAAGGAGCGGAGGAGGCAACAAGCCATGAAACGGTTGACGGTTTTCGCCGGGGCGCTGCTGCTGACGGTTGGTGCGGCCGCACTTCTTCCCGCCCTGCAGCAGCTTGATCATTTTGCAGGCAGAGCGGAAAATACGAGGGCTGTGCTGCTGCCGCAGCCGCGGATGGAACTGAACGAATATAATCTGGTTGACCAGTTGAACGGGCTTCCGCTGACGATGCAGATCGCCAAGGCGAGCTGGAAGGGGGCGGTGCTTACTCTTGACCTGAAAATGCCGGACACGGCTACCAGCCCTGCCACGGTGTACGAAAATATAGCTGAAGTCGCCAGCTACTGTTTTTACGGGACGAGCAATGTGCAGCAACTGCTGCTCCGAATCGTCGCCGAGGATCCTTGGACGGGGAAAAGACATCTGCTCATTGCGGCGGACATCAGGCGGGATGAGTGGCCGGCTGAGGCGCTGCACACGCTTAAAGGCTGGTCAGAGCCTGAATTGCCGGAAGAACTCAAGAACGAATTCCGTATTTCGGATACGAAGCTATGGCGCACCCGCTACCATGTTCAGCCACAGGCTGAAAACGCGGCCGCATTTTATACGCCTTAAGTCGCTTGTCTCCATGATTTATGTTATAATAGACGGTATTGCAATAAGTTAAATGGACAGTTTAGTAAAGGCTCGGAGGCTAAGGATGAAATCGTATCGCGTACCCCAGTTGGCAAAAAAATATGTGGAATACGACATGATACAGCAGCACACGGACATGCCGTCATTTCCTGAAAGCCGCGCCCGCCTGCTGTTTGCGTTCCTGAACCGGAGCGATGACAAGAGGGACGGTCGGGATGAATTGTATCCGCTAGTTACATCATTGGTACAAATGGGGCTTGATACCCATGATATGATCGATACCGCCAAGGAAATGCCCAGCCCGTCCAAAATGAGATCCAGGCAGCTCAAGGTGCTTGCCGGAGATTATTTTAGCGGGCGTTTTTACCAGCTGCTCGCCCAGGCCGGAAGCATTGACGCTGTCGCTATCTTGAGCAAAGCAGTCTGTGATGTGAATGAGAGCAAGACGGGCATGTACCGTAGCATGTGCAAGTTTCTCATGCCGCCTCAGGAATATTTGAACAGGATGGCGGTCTTGAAGAAGAGGCTTTTTCTTTCCTTCACTCCTTGGATTCGCGAGTCTGACCGGAAGCTGTGGGAAAGCCTGCTTCAGGAATTCAGTTTGTGCGATACGCTGGCCGAGGAATTAATGAGGCTGGAAGCGGCAGAGCGTTCGAGATTCAGCTTTGCCTTCTGGGGACTGCTGGAGAAAGGAACGGCGGAGGAGAAGGAGCTGCTGCTGAACGGAACGCTTGACGGCAAGTCATGGCGCCAACTGCTGCTGAAATACAAGGTGGGTGATTTGCTGGCGGACAAGCTGGATGCCGTGCTCGGACGGATTCGGGAAATTCTGTCGGAAGCTGACGACAAGGACCGGGAAGAGTTCGGACGAATGACAGAGCCCTTCCTGCGTCTCATCCATACGCCCGGTACTGCCGTAAGGGAAGGTTAGGTGAAGTGAATGAAATCAGGTGAAGCCAAGCCGAAGGAACAGTTTGTGCATGAGGTGTTTGAGAGCATTGCAGGCAAGTACGATATGATGAACGACATTCTGAGCCTGCGCAGGCATAAGGCGTGGCGCAGCTTTACGATGAAGAAGATGGACATGCAAAAGGGAGACACCGCCATCGACCTCTGCTGCGGCACGTGCGACTGGACGCTGGCGATGGCCCATGCAAGTGAAACGGGGCACATCCGCGGACTCGATTTTAGCCAAAACATGCTTGAAGTTGGCAAGAGAAAAATTGAGCAGGAGGGGAAAGGAAATCAGATTACCCTCGTGCAGGGCAATGCCATGGAGCTGCCGTTTGCGGACAATACGTTTGATTATGCAACCATCGGCTTTGGCTTGCGCAATGTGCCGGATTTGCGGCGCGTGCTGCAGGAAATGCAGCGGGTCGTCAAGCCGGGTGGGCGGGTCGTCTGTCTGGAGCTGTCCAAGCCGACCTGGCAGCCGTTCAAAGGCATTTACTATTTTTATTTTGAACAGATTTTGCCAAGACTTGGCAAATTATTCGCCAAACGGTATGAGCAGTACAAATGGCTCCCGGATTCATTGGCGCTTTTTCCGGGGAGGGAGGAACTGGCCGTCATTTTCCGGGAAACCGGACTGCAGAATGTAACGGCCCATTCCCTCACCGGGGGCATTGCAGCACTGCATATTGGAGTCAAGGAGAGTCGGCATGTTTAGGAAAATCGCTATTTTTTCGGAAATGATCAAAATCGAGCATACTTTGTTTGCTCTTCCGTTTGCCTTTATGGGCGCGATGCTCGGGTCTTTCATGGTCAATGGCGCGTTGCCTACCTGGGCGGAAATCGGCTGGATCCTGCTGGCCATGTTCGGAGCGCGCAGCGCCGCTTTCGGCTTCAACCGCATGATTGACCGCGTGATCGACGGCAAAAATCCCCGGACGGCCTCCAGAGCGATTCCGGCCGGGCTGCTTAAGTCGTCGGAAGTTATTATATTTGTAATTGTGTGTCTCGCCCTTCTTTTCTGGGCGGCCTCTCATTTGAGCCCGCTCGCACTTAAGTTGTTTCCGGTCGCACTCTTTATGCTTGTATTTTACTCTTACACAAAGCGCTTCACATGGCTCTGCCATATCGTGCTGGGCCTGACCATCGGCCTTGCCCCGCTCGGAGGCTGGGTTGCGGTAACGGGAAGATTTGATGCTGCGGCATTGGTGCTGTACATTACGATTGTATTCTGGACAGCCGGCTTTGATATCATTTACGCCTGTCAGGATGTTGATTTTGATCAAAAAGAGGGCGTGTATTCGATTCCGGCCCGCTTTGGCGTGGCGAGAGCGTTGAAAATTGCCCGCACGTTTCATATCATTACCGCGATCGGGTTTATCCTGCTGTTCTTTGCGGCTGATCTGAGCTGGTGGTATTTGGCTGGCATGATTATTTCATATATTATACTTTTCTATGAGCACTATATTGTAACGCCGAATGACCTTAGCCGTTTGCAAACCGCATTTTTCAATATGAACAGCATTTTGAGCATCGTTGTGTTTGCTTTCACTCTTATTGATTTGGTGGTGCGCCACTACGAATGACTAATTATGCGGGAAAACGTATTGTCGTCGGAATTACAGGGGCCAGCGGCTCCATATATGGTGTGAGGCTTACAGAGGTTTTGCTGTCCATGGGCTTCGAAGTTCATCTCGTTGTGTCGAATGCCGGGTGGAGGGTGCTGAAAGAAGAATTGGAATGGAATGTTACTGACCGGGAAGGCATACTGAACGACAAGTTCGGAGACCGTCCCGGTCCTCTTGTCTACCATCCGGTTACGGATATCGGGGCTACGATTGCCAGTGGCTCCTACCTGGCGGATGGCATGATTATCATGCCATGCTCTATGGGAACACTGTCTGCTGTAGCCCACGGTTCCTCGGATAATTTGCTGGCCCGGGCAGCGGATGTCATGCTGAAGGAGGGGCGGCCGCTCGTGCTGGTTCCCCGGGAAACGCCGCTGCACGCCATCCATCTGGAAAATATGCTCAAGCTGGCGCGACTGGGCGTTAAAATCATACCAGCCATGCCGGCTTTCTATTTCAAGCCGCGCAGTCTGGAAGACATCGTGTTGTTTCTCGTAGGCAAAGTGCTTGACAGCCTTCGAATTGAACATCATCTGTTTACGAGATGGGGGGATAACCATGGAGACAGTGATCAGCCGCACCACACGGGTAGGCAAAATTAAATATACGAACGCCTGGCCTGTCTTTCATTCTTTTAATCCGGAACTGCTGCAGCATTCTGTAGAATTGGTGTCAGAAGTTCCGGCCTTGCTGAACCGGCGCATGCTGGAGGGAAGTCTGGAGGTTAGCGCAATGTCTTCCTTCGCCTATGCGCAAGGCTCGGATCACTTTATGCTGCTGCCGGATTTGTCGGTCAGCGCGGACGGTGCCGTGCAATCGATATTGCTGTTTTCACGCGAGCCGCTTGAAAAGGCAGTCAACGGCACCATTGCCTTGACCAACACATCCGCAACATCGGTCAACCTGCTCAAAATTCTCGTTGAAAAGTATTTGAAGGGGAACCCGGAATATTTCACAAGCGAGCCGAATTTGACAGAAATGCTGCAGCGAGCTGACGCCGGTTTGCTGATCGGAGACCATGCGATCAAGGCTTCCTGGGAGAATAACGGATATTATGTGACGGATCTGGGCCGGCTCTGGAAAGAATGGACTGGCCACAGCATGACCTTTGCCGTCTGGGCTGTGCGCCGCGAGGCAGCTCTATCCAATCCGGAAGCGATCAGTGAAATTGTTCGTGCTTTCCATTCAAGCAAGGAGCGCAGTCGCAGCAACTTGACGCCGCTCATCGACCAGGCCGTGCGGGAAATCGGGGGCAGCGAACATTATTGGCACGGATATTTTTCGAATTTATGTTATGATTTCGGCATGAGGCAGCAGCAGGGTTTGGAGTTGTATTTTAAATATGCGTATGAATTGGGCCTGCTGAAGCACGAGATTAAACTGCAAATATGGAGTGACAATACGCTGACACGGGTGAAGGAATGAATCGATTGGAACTATTCGGGTTGCTGAAGAAAGATATGAATTTCATAGAGGAAGAGCTGTACCGCAGTATCGACAGCCGGGAAGAACTGATTAATGATACCTCGCTGCACCTGCTCAAGGCAGGCGGGAAACGGCTGCGGCCTGTATTTGTCCTGCTCGGCGGGAAGTTTGGAGAATATGATCTGCACAAGCTGAAGCGGGTCGCTGTCCCGCTTGAACTGATACATTCGGCCTCCCTCGTTCATGATGATGTGATTGACGATGCCGAGACGCGGCGCGGACAGCCGACTGTGAAATCGAAATGGGACAACCGGATTGCAATGTATACCGGTGATTACATATATGCACGGGCCTTGAGTATTGTGGCGGAGCTTCCGAATCCGGCGATTCATCATGTGCTGTCCAAAGCACTGGTGCAGATGTCCATAGGCGAGATGGAACAGATCCGCGACTTTTTTAACGTTGACCAGGGTGTCCGCAATTATCTGCTCCGCATTCGCCGCAAGACAGCATTACTGATTGCGGTCAGCTGCGAGCTCGGAGCGATGGCATCAGATGCCACGGCACGCATAAGCTCTTTGCTCTACTCTTTCGGCTACAATGTTGGAATGGCCTTTCAGATCCATGATGATATTCTGGATTTGCTGGGCACGGAAAAACAGATCGGAAAGCCTCCGGGCAGCGATATGAGACAGGGGAATATTACGCTCCCTGTCATCTACGCCTTGCAGCAGCCGGAATTGCGTGAAGCCTTGCTTGCGGAAATCAACCTGATCCGCGAGCGTGAAGACAGGCACAGCCCGCGTGCCGCCATCGAGCTGATCAAAAAAAGTAACGGAATTGCTAAAGCAGAAAATCTCGCCGACCGATATATTAAGAAAGCTTTAGATTCACTTGATCTTCTACCTGAGGTTAAAACCAAAAAAACGCTGCGTGACCTTGCTCATTTTGTAACCCGCCGTTCCTACTGAGGACACCTATGTGCTCCAGAAAGGGCTTGATGTGACAAAAATTCCTTAAATGTTTACAAACTTTCTGTTAAAATATCGTTGATCTAGCCAAAACTGTATTTGCGATAGGGAGTGAGCCAATGGATCGTACATTTTTGATGGTTAAACCTGACGGTGTTCAGCGCGGGCTGATCGGGAGAATTATCAGCCGCCTGGAAGACAAGGGCTTCAAATTAACGGCCGCGAAGCTTGTGCAAGTGACCCGGGAACAGGCCGAACGTCATTATGAGGAGCATAAGGGGAAACCCTTTTTCGAAAATCTGGTCAATTTCATTACATCCGGACCGGTTCTCGCCATGGTTTGGGAGGGGGACGACATTATCGTCCTTTCGCGCACTCTGATTGGCAAAACGTCGGTCACTGAAGCGCTTCCCGGCACGATTCGGGGAGACTTCGCCGCGCACACCCCCTTTAACCTGATTCACGGTTCCGACTCGCCTCAAAGTGCCGACCGGGAAATTGCCAACTTTTTTGGTCCTGAGGAAGAGGTTCAATACGATAAAAGCGTAGCGGCCTGGATCTAAGCTTAACTTATTGCACAAAGGAATGGTATCATGAGTGAGCTGGAACACGGTCAGCCAGACCCTGACTATAGCGCATTTATCAGTAGCATCAAAGACAGCACAGGCATTGATCTCGCACAGTACAAGGAAGCGCAGATGAAGCGCCGGCTTACGACACTTCGCAACAAGAACGGATTCACCAGCTTTGTTTCATTTTATAACGCCATGATGAAGGAAAAGCCGCTTTTTTATGAATTTTTGGATCGCATGACGATCAATGTATCCGAATTCTGGCGCAATCCCAACCGCTGGGAGGTGCTCAGGGATGTTATCCTGCCAGGGCTGCTGGCGGACAACCGTAAGCTGAAGCTGTGGAGCGCGGCCTGCTCTACCGGCGAGGAGCCGTACAGTCTGGCGATGGTGCTTGACGGCAAAGGCATTCTGGGGAATTGTACTATTCTGGCTTCGGATATTGATGATGGTGCCCTGGCGAAAGCTCAGGAGGGCAAATATCTGGAGCGTTCGTTGAAGGATGTGCCCAAGGACGTGGCCAGCAAGTATTTCAAGCCTGACGGTCAGATGTTTCGGGTCGATGACCGCCTCAAGCAGGCCATCCGGTTCCGTAAACAGAATCTGCTGCTGGACAAGTTTGAGGAAGGGTACGACCTGATCATCTGCAGAAATGTCATGATCTATTTTACGGAAGAAGCGAAGCATCAGCTGTATCATAAGTTTGCGGCAAGCCTCCGTCCGGGAGGAGTGTTGTTCGTAGGCAGCACAGAGCAGATTTTCTCGCCCGGCCAGTATCATCTGGAAGCGACGGAAACGTTTTTTTACCGCAAAAAATCGTAATGCCGATTGTGAATCACGCCTCTTTTCCTGCAACGGAGGGAGGGGTGATTTTTTTACACATTTTTCTTACATACCAAGTGCATTTCTTGTCAAAGCGCATACCCTGTACTATAATGAGTTAACGGATTTTAGCGATGTACAGTTTAACAGTTTAAAGGGGGAACGCAGCATGGGTTTACGCTACTTGACAGCAGGGGAAACGCACGGACCCCAATTGACGGCTATTGTGGAGGGTCTGCCAAGCAACCTGCGCCTGGATTTCGAGGAAATTAATTTTCAGCTGCAAAGACGCCAGAAAGGCTACGGCCGCGGACGCCGGATGCAGATTGAGACAGATACGGCCAATATCGTTGGCGGTGTACGGCACGGATATACTACAGGAGCGCCTGTCGCCATTGTCGTAGAGAACAAGGACTGGACACACTGGCGGAACATTATGAACATTGAGCCGATCGAGGGTACGGATGAGGAGAAGCGGCGAGTGCATCGTCCGCGTCCCGGTCATGCGGATCTGAACGGCGGGTTGAAATACAATCTGAAGGATCTGCGCAACGTACTGGAGCGCTCAAGCGCCCGGGAAACGGCGATTCGTGTCGCCTGCGGTGCGCTGGCTCGCCAGCTGCTGGCCGAATTCGGGATCAAGGTGGCCGGCCAGGTCATCCGTATCGGGGAAATCGAGGCTCCTTACAAAGAACTGCCGATTGACGAGCTGATCGCCGTCACAGAGGCATCCTCCGTTCGTGTAACCGACCCGGAGACCGAGAAGAAGATGGAAGCCTATATTGACGAGATCAAGAAGGAAGGGGATTCCGTCGGCGGCATCGTGGAATGCATCGTGGAAGGTGTGCCGATTGGTCTTGGCAGTCATGTGCAGTATGACCGCAAGCTGGATGGCCGTATTGCCCAAGGGGTCCTGTCCATCAACGCCTTCAAGGGTGTGGAAATCGGCATCGGATTTGAAGCGGGCAAGCTGCGCGGCTCCCAGGTGCATGACGAGATCCTGTACACAGAGGAACAGGGCTATCACCGCCGAACGAACCGCCTCGGCGGCTTTGAAGGCGGCATGACAAACGGAATGCCAGTGGTTGTGCGCGGAGTCATGAAGCCGATCCCTACACTGTACAAACCGCTTCAGAGCGTAGATATTGACACCAAGGAAGCGTTCACGGCCCAGGTTGAACGTTCGGACGCCTGCGCCGTGCCGGCTGCCAGCGTGGTCATGGAGCATGTGGTCGCATGGGAAATTGCAAAGGCGTTGCTTGAGAAGTTCGGCGGGGATTCCATTGAGGAAATACGCGCCAACATGGCAGCCTATCAGGCACAGCTGGAAAGGTACTAAGATGGGGACACTGACTGTTGAGCTGGGAGAAAGATCCTACCCGATTTATATCGGGCAGGGATTGCTGGAAAAGGCCGGGGCCTATTTTGAACAGCGCGGACTGTCCAAGAAAAGTCCCCATTTGATTATAAGCGATAGCAATACGGCGCCGCTCTATTTAAATAAATTGACTGAGAGTCTCGCAAACGCAGGATACAATACGCTGACTTTCGTCGTGGAAGCAGGGGAAAAGTCCAAATCGCTGTCCGTTTATGAAGAGGTCATTACAGCCGCCATTGAAGGCGGGCTGGACAGAAGCTCTTCCATCACGGCGCTGGGCGGCGGGGTTGTCGGAGATCTTGCGGGCTTTGCCGCGGCAAGCTATATGCGCGGCATTCGCTTCGTCCAGATTCCGACCACGATTCTGGCCCATGACAGCAGTGTCGGCGGCAAAGTAGGCATTAATCATCCTCTGGCGAAAAATATGATCGGCGCTTTTCATCAGCCTGAGCTGGTCCTGTATGACGTGGATACACTGCTCACGCTGCCGCCGCGGGAGGTATCCGCGGGCCTTGCGGAAATGCTCAAGCACGGCTTGATCTGGGACGCCGATTTTGCCTGCTGGTGCCAGGAACATGCGCAAGGGCTGCTGGCGCTTGAGCCGGAAGCGCTGGAGTATGGCTTGGAGAAGGGCTGTGCAGTCAAAGCGAAGGTTGTTTCCCAGGATGAGAAGGAGAACGGGCTACGCGCGATTTTGAATCTCGGGCATACTATCGGCCATGCGATTGAGGCGATCGCCGGTTACGGCACGCTACTGCACGGCGAGGCGATTTCCATCGGCATGGTGGGCTCCGCTATGCTCGGTGTGCGGCTTGGCGCAGATCCGTCCCTCGTGCAAGAGACGAGAGCCATGCTGCAGTCGCTGCGGCTTCCGGTCGTTCTGCCCCGTGAGCTGGAGACCGATGCCATAATGAGCGCGATGATGCATGATAAAAAGTTTAAAGAGGGCAGCATTACGTTTGTAGTGCCCCTTTCCATCGGACAGGTGGAGATCCGGAAGGACATTCCTGCCTCCCTTGTCAGGGAAATCGTGGAACAGCTGAAGGAGGTGTAAGCCTTGTACAACCGAGGAATTCGCGGGGCGACAACCGTCACGCACAATGATGAGCAGGAAATTCTTGAAGCTACCGTGCAGCTGCTGTCCGAGCTGGTGAAGCGCAACGATCTGGACCCGGAATATATATCGAATATCTGGATTACCATGACCCAGGACCTGAATGCGACCTTCCCCGCCAAGGCGGTCCGGCAGCTGGAAGGCTGGGAGTTCGTGCCTCTGATGTGCTCTGTTGAAATTGATGTCAAAGGTGGTCTGTCCAGATGCATCCGGCTGCTGATACAGGTGAACACAGAGAAATCACAGCGCGAGATAAAACATGTGTATTTGAACGGGGCTCAGGTGCTTCGTCCCGATTTGGCGGTTGCCTCCCGGTCGGATATGTGAGCAGCATCAAGGTTGCCAGAAGCGTATAAATAGGATATAGTGATGTCAGTAGCAGAGTCAGAGTAGAGTGAGTTTGAGTTGAGATTGAGAAGAGTGCAGTTTAGAGCCGAGTCCATATGCATGATAACCGAAAGGAACGGTATGCTGTTTTACCCTTGAGAGGGGAACAGGCATATTATTCTTTGGTGTAGGGGAATAGACTGCTTGCGGAAGCTGTAGTTGCCTTGCAGGGAGAAGTTTCTTTTGTGTAAATACGGTGTTCGGGATGCCGTACATATGGCAGCATTCTTATAATTTCAATGATGAACAAGCCTCTACCGGCCGGTAGAGGCTTTTTTTGACTGTTCAGTTCATTCTGCTTCAAATTTGAGAGGAAGTGAACCCATGTTAACCCCAAATGTTGAACAAGTGATTTCCATGTCCGGTGAATTCAATCTGATTCCGGTATACAAGAAGGTGTTGGCCGATATGGAAACGCCAATCCGGATTTTCCGCCGCTGTGTGGACAGAGACCGGGCCTTTCTGCTCGAGAGTGTGGAAGGAGGGGTGCAGTGGGCACGCTATTCTTTTATAGGGACAGATCCATTTCTTATGATTTCCGGCAAAAAAGGACGAATTACGCTTGAACAAAACGGGGAGAAGCGGGTGCTGGAAGGAAAGCCAGTAGAGTCCCTGAAAGCACTGCTGCGCGGCTACCGCAGCCCGCGCCTTGAGGATATGCCTCCTTTTACAGGCGGCGCTATCGGCTTTTTCGGTTACGATCTGCTCCAATATTATGAGAAGCTGCCGGAGCATGCTGTCGACGATCTCAATATGGACGATATCCGCTTTATGTTCTGTGATCAGATTATCGTTTTTGACCATGTCAAGCAGCAGATGATGCTTGTGGGCAATGTCCATATTCATCAGGGAGCTTCAGATGAGGAGATCAGGCTTGCCTATGCAGAGGTGGAGCGGAAGCTGGAAGCAGTGGCAGAGCGGCTGCGGGAGCCGGTCGCGGGAGATTTTGGCGGTGCGGCCGTCGTGCCTGGCGATGTGGAGCTCGGAGAAATCCATTCCAACCTGACGAAGGAGCAGTTCATCGGCAATGTTGAGCGGGCGAAGGAATACATCCGGGCAGGGGATATATTTCAGGTGGTGCTGTCCCAGCGTTTTCATATTGATACCGAGGTATCGCCGCTGCAGGTGTACCGGACACTTCGTACGCTGAACCCATCGCCCTACATGTATTATTTGAAAATGGACGAAGAGATCATCGTAGGCACTTCTCCCGAGGCTCTGGTGAAGGTAGAGAACGGCCGGGTCGAGACGAGACCGATTGCGGGTACGCGCCCACGGGGGGGCGGTGAAGAAGAAGACAGGGCGCTTGCCGAGGAACTGCTTCAGGATGAGAAGGAACGCGCCGAGCATCTCATGCTCGTGGATTTGGGCCGCAATGATTTGGGCCGCGTTTCCGAATTTGGAACAGTAAAATGCGATACCTTCATGGAAATTGAGCGTTATTCGCATGTGATGCATATCGTTTCCAACGTCTCCGGGCGCCTGGCCGAGGATAAGGATTTCTTCGACGCCTTTCTGTCCTGTCTGCCTGCGGGTACCGTGTCGGGAGCACCGAAGCTGCGGGCGATGGAAATTATCGCCGAGCTTGAACGGGAAGCGCGTGGTGCGTATGCAGGCGCTATCGGTTATCTTGGCTTTTCCGGAAATATGGACTCCTGCATTACGATTCGGACCATTGTCTTCAAAAAAGGCCGCGCTTACGTCCAGGCTGGCGCCGGTATCGTCTGGGATTCGGTGGCGGAAAGCGAGTATCAGGAGACGGTCAATAAAGCCAAAGCCATGCTGAAGGCGATCCGTACAGCAGAAGCCATGTTCGCACAGCCGAAGCGGCAGAGCGATGTCCTGAACCAGGATTACCTGTACAACTCCCGATAATCGGCGGGATTCGGCTGACAGTCGTAATTTTATGGACGATAAGGAGGAAAATATGGTGGAAAGGCAGCATCTTATACAGGCAGGGTTAAATCAAGTGTTGCAGGGGTCGGATTTGTCACGTTTCGAGGCACGCGCCATCATGGAACGGATTATGACGGGGGAAGCGACACCGGCGCAAATCGGAGGACTGTTGGCGGCGTTGCGCATGAAAGGAGAGACGGTTGACGAGATCACCGGCTTTGCTGAGGCGATGCGCAGTCACGCCGGCAAGATAGCCGTCAGCGGCGAGCAGCTGCTGGATACATGCGGCACCGGGGGGTCAGGCATTCATAAATTCAATATTTCCACGGTGTCGGCCATCATTGCGGCTGCGGAATCGGTTCGGGTAGCGAAGCATGGCAACCGCTCCGCCAGCGGGCGGGCTGGCAGTGCCGATGTGCTGGAGGCTTTAGGGGTCAATATTCATTTGTCCGGCGAGCAGGCAAGACACTGTCTGGACAGAATCGGCATCTGCTTCCTGTTTGCACAGGTGTATCACCCGTCCATGAAGTATGCCGCCGCACCGCGCCGTGAATTGGGAGTCCGTACCGTATTTAACATGCTGGGACCGCTCACGAATCCGGCAGGGGCAGACCGCCAACTGCTCGGCATCTATGATAACAGCAAGACGGAAGTAATCGCATCGGTGCTGAACCAGCTCGGGTCCAAGCGCGCGCTGGTCGTCAGCAGCGCTGAGGGATTGGACGAAATCAGCATTTCGGGACCGACAACAGTGTCCGAGCTGAAGGATGGAGCGGTGATAACTTATGAAATCACCCCTTCTGATTTGGGACTGCGTAGCCATCCGCTTGAGCATGTGCTCGGCGGGGATGCCGCGGACAACGCGGACATCATCCGCACAATTCTGAATGGTGAGAAGGGGCCGTACAGGGATGTCGTGCTTGCCAACGCGGGAGCCTGCATTTATGTGGCAGGTAAGGTTTCTTCACTCCAGGAAGGAGTTCACAGAGCGGCCAAAGCGATTGATTCGGGCAGAGCTTTGGAGAAGCTGGAGCAGTTAATTCAGGCAACGGGGGAATACGAATATGTATCTTGATAAAATTGTGGTTACCAAGCAAAAGGAAACAGCGGCGCTGAAGGAGCATTTTTCCATTCTTGAAGCGGAGCGGACGATTGCGGACATGCCGCCGGCGCGCGGCTTCGAGGATGCGCTGGCCAACCGGCTCAAACGGAGGCTGGGGCTGATTGCCGAGGTCAAAAAGGCGTCTCCCTCCAAGGGACTGATCCGGCCTGACTTCGATCCGGTCCAGATCGCCCGCGCCTATGAGGCTGCAGGGGCAGACTGTATTTCGGTGCTGACGGATGTGGATCACTTTCAGGGAAGCCCCGATTATTTGCGGGAAATCAGACAGGCAGTCGGACTTCCGTTGCTGCGTAAGGATTTCGTCATCGACGAAATGCAAATTTACGAAGCCCGCCTCCTTGGAGCGGATGCCGTGCTGCTCATTGCTGCCATTCTGGATAAGGAACGTATGCGCCGCTTCCTGGGCACTGCGCGTGAAGCGGGGCTGGATGCGCTGGTGGAAGTGCATGACAGAGCGGAAATGGAAATGGTGCTTGAGCTTGGGGCAACCCTGATCGGTGTCAATAACCGCGACCTCAAGACGTTTGAGACACGTCTGCAGACGACGGAGGAGCTGGCCGAGCTGGTCACAGAAGGTATCACCCTGATCAGCGAGAGCGGAATCGCCGGACCGCAGGATATTGAGTATTTGTACAACAAAGGGGCAAAGGGCGTGCTTGTCGGCGAATATCTGATGCGGCAGCAGGACGTAGGCCAGGCCGTTCATGCTTTGATGGAAGGCTGAATATAGCAGAGTTTATGATGCATGAAGAAAGAAAGGAGGGACAGTTCAGTGTTGGAAACGGCAGTAAAAATTTGTGGACTTCAAAGCGTTGAAGTGCTAAAATCAATGGTACATTTAAATATCGATTATATCGGATTTGTATTTGCGGACAGCAAGCGCCGCATCGGCCCAGAGCAGGCGGCTGAGCTTATAAAGGTGCTGGGGGATTGGAAAACGGATCGCTGCCCTCGTAGCGTGGGCGTGTTTGTCAACCCGGACATCGAGCAGCTGCAGGAGGTTATGGACATGGCGCAATTGGATGTGATCCAGCTTCACGGTAAGGAAAGCCCCGCTTTCTGCGCTTCTGTCAAGGAACGGTTTGGAACATCGGTGATCAAGGCGTTCCCGGTTCAGGGAGGTGCCGATGCTGCAGCGGTTGGTGCTGAACGGCTGGACCCCTACGTAGGCCAAGTTGACGCTTTCCTGCTGGACACCTATGATCCCTGCTATGAGGGAGGATCGGGCCGCACCTTTGTCTGGGAGGCCATTCCTTCTTATCACGAGCGTGCAGGGATGTACGGCATCCCTTTATTTATTGCCGGCGGTCTCACTCCCGGCAACGCGGGCGAGCTCATCTCGGCCTATGGTCCGGAGGGGCTCGACGTGTCCAGTGGTGTGGAGACGGACGGTGTCAAAGACATAGCAAAAATTACAGCATTCGTGGAAAGGGTGAAGCGTCATGGCACAACTGCCTGATCTTAACGGCCGTTTCGGCGTTTTCGGGGGACGATTCGTACCAGAGACGCTGATGAACGCTCTGATCGAGCTGGAGGAATCCTACCGGAAATATGCGGACGATCCGGAATTTAATGAAGAACTGAACTATCTGCTGAAGCAGTATTCCGGCAGGGAGACCCCGCTATATTATGCGGAACGGCTCACGAAGCATCTGGGCGGAGCAAAGATATATTTGAAGCGCGAGGATTTGAACCATACGGGAGCGCACAAAATCAACAATGCGCTCGGCCAGGGACTGCTTGCAAAAAGAATGGGCAAGCATAAGGTCATCGCCGAGACAGGCGCAGGCCAGCACGGTGTGGCCACCGCCACGGTTGCCGCCTTGATGGGACTGGAGTGCAAGGTCTTCATGGGTGAGGAGGATACGGTGCGCCAGCAGTTGAACGTATTCCGCATGAAGCTGCTCGGCGCGGAGGTCATCCCTGTGACCTCAGGGTCCAGAACATTGAAGGATGCCGGCAACGAGGCCCTTCGCTACTGGGTCAGTCATGTGCATGATACGTTCTACATTCTCGGCTCAGCGGTCGGCCCGCATCCGTATCCGATGATCGTCCGCAATTTCCAGCGTGTGATCGGGGACGAAACCCGGCGACAAATCCTCGAGAGCGAAGGGCGGCTGCCGGATGTCGTCGTCGCGGCCATTGGCGGCGGCAGCAACGCCATCGGCATGTTCTATCCTTTTATCGAGGATAAGGAGGTGGCTCTCGTCGGTGTTGAAGCGGCGGGCAAGGGTATGGATACAGACCTGCATGCAGCAACGATGACCAAGGGTACGCACGGGGTCTTCCAGGGCTCCATGAGCTATCTGCTGCAGGACGAGTACGGGCAGGTGCAGCCGGCCCACTCCATTTCGGCAGGCCTGGATTATCCGGGCGTAGGTCCGGAGCACTCCTATCTGAAGGATATTCAGCGGGCCAAATATGTGCCCATTACCGATGCCGAGGCGCTGGATGCGCTGCAGCTGCTGTGCAGAACGGAAGGAATACTGCCAGCTCTGGAGTCCTCCCATGCGGTGGCAGAGGTCGTTAAAATGGCTCCCGGCATGTCCAAGGATGACATTATCGTGATCTGCCTGTCCGGACGGGGAGACAAGGACGTGGAATCGATTATGAAACATACGGGAGGCGGACAGTCATGAACTTGATGGATGCAACGTTTAAACGCCTCCGTGAGGAAAAAAAGACGGCGCTGATCCCGTTTTTGACGGTTGGTGATCCGGATGTGGAGACGACGGTGGACATTATCCGCGAGCTGGAGGAAGCCGGGGCGGATATGCTGGAGCTCGGCGTTCCGTACTCCGACCCCCTGGCAGACGGGCCGGTCATTCAGCGCGCTTCGGAGCGGGCTTTGCAGAACCGGATTACGATCCGCACTTGTCTGGAGGCGGCGGATAAGGCAAGGGAAGCCGGGGTGCGGATGCCGTTTATTCTCTTTACTTACTACAACCCAGTGCTGCAAATGGGAATGGAGACGTTCTTTGCCGCTTTGCAGGAGCACGGAATCAGCGGTATCATCATCCCTGACCTGCCGGTTGAAGAGGCCGAGGAGCTTGGACGTCAGGCGGAGCAGGCCGATGTAAATCTTGTGCCACTCGTCGCGCCGACCTCGGATACGCGCATCGAGCGAATTGTGCGCAACGCGCGCGGTTTTATATATTGCGTGTCTTCTCTGGGAGTAACGGGGGAAAGAGCGTCATTTTTTGAAGGTGTAGAGCAGTTTATTGAGCGCGTGAAGCGTCATACGGATCTTCCTGTCGCCGTTGGCTTCGGAATTTCCAACGGCGAACAGGTGAAGCGTTTCTCGCGGATTTGCGACGGCGTTGTCGTAGGCAGCGCGATTGTGCGTCAGGTGGAGGAAGCCATCCCGCTGCTGGACGATCCTTCCCGCCGCAAGAAGGGACTGTTGCAAATTCGCAGCTTTGTGGCACAATTGAGAGCATAACCTATTTTGCAGACAAGGAGGCGAGGGCTGTGCAGCCTAAACCGCAAATTGGCAATTTGCCGGTGTACCAGCCGGGTAAACCGATCGAGGAGGTCAAGCGTGAGCTCGGACTGGATCAAGTCATCAAGCTGGCATCCAACGAAAATCCGTACGGGAGCTCTCCAGCAGTCAAGGAGGCCATTCAGGCGGAACTATCCAATTTGAGTCTTTATCCCGACGGAAGTGCTGTAGAGCTGACCAAGGCGCTCGCGCGTCATACAGGCGTGCAGGAGAATCAGGTTATTTTCGGCTGCGGCTCGGACGAGATCATCGCGCTGATTGCAAGAGCCTTCCTGTTGCCTGGAGACGAGAACATTATGGCTGACCAGACCTTCTCGGTTTACAAAAGCAATGCGGATATTGAAGGAGCACTCTCGGTCGAGGTTCCGCTTGTGGATGGGGTACACGACCTGAACGCCATGCTCTCCCATGTTAATGACCGGACAAAAATCATTTGGGTATGCAATCCGAACAATCCGACAGGCACCATCGTATCCGCGGAAGAGCTGACTCTTTTCCTGGACCGGGTTCCCGGGCATGTCATGGTTGTTCTGGATGAAGCCTATTTCGAATACGTTACAGACAGCTCGTATCCGAACAGTATCCCGTTGCTGTCAAGATACAGCAATTTGGTTGTGCTGCGCACCTTCTCCAAGATTTACGGCATCGCGTCTTTGCGGGTCGGCTACGGAATCGCCCAGCCGGAGGTCATCCGGCTGATTAACCAGGTGCGTGAGCCTTTCAACACATCGCGGATCGGTCAGGCCGCTGCTATTGCAGCGCTTAGCGATCAGGCCTTCGTGAAGGAATGCCGGGCCAATAACGCCGCAGGCATCGAATATTTGCAAAAAGAATTCAAGAGGCTGGGCCTTGCCGCTTTTCCGGCGCACGGGAACTTTATTCTGGTGGATGCCGGTCGACCTTCCAAAGAAGTATTCCAATCGCTTCTGCAAAAAGGGGTCATTGTCCGCGCAGGATTTGAGAAATATCCGACCTACATACGCGTAACCGTCGGTTCCCAGTCACAGAACGAAATTTTCATCAGCGTGCTTGAACAGGTGCTGGGCCTGGAAAAGGCGCAGGTGCAGCCTTAATAACGCGGATAGGAACGATATTCATGAAAATTGCTATATTCGGGGTGGGCCTGATCGGAGGATCGCTCGCGCTTTGCTTTAAAGGCAAACCGGGGATCACCGTCGTAGGCCATGCTCATCTTCCAGAATTATTGGAACCGATGGTCAGCCGCGGAGTCGTTGACTCCGCGACCTTGTCCGTTGAGGAAGCGGCGCTGGACGCCGATTTTATATTTCTGTGCGTGCCTGTAGGACAGCTTGAGCATTATCTGCTGCTGCTGAGCAAGCTTCCGCTGAAAAAAGGCTGCATCATCAGCGATGTGGGAAGTACCAAGCAGTCCATTACCGCGCTTGCGGAGCAGATTCCTTGGGACGATGTTTATTTTATCGGCGGGCATCCGATGGCGGGCTCGGAGCGTTCGGGAATTACAGCCTCGTCGGCCGTTTTATTCGAAAACGCTTATTATGTGCTGTCCCCGGCAGCGGATGTTCCTGAGCAGGTATGCAGTTCCCTTGAAAAGCTGCTGCAGTTTACCGGTGCGCAGATTGTAAGAGTGGAGCCGGGAATGCATGATGATATTGTGGGGGCGATCAGCCATCTCCCGCATATTATCGCTGCTTCCCTGGTAAATCAGGTGCGTACGCATAATGAAGAGAACGGGCTCTACCGCGTGCTTGCCGCAGGCGGCTTCAGAGACATCACGCGTATTGCATCCAGCGACCCGATTGTATGGCGTGATATTCTGCTCAGCAACCGTGATGTGCTGCTGAATCTGTTGCAGGAGTGGAATGAGCAGATTGAACGCTTTACGCGTCTGCTGCTGGAACGGGACGGCGAAGGCATTGAGGACGAATTCAGGACAGCTGGCGCATTTCGCAGTGAATTACCCGAACGGCGGAAGGGAATGATCACTCCTTTATTCGACCTGTACATTGATGTTCCGGACACGCCCGGCATTATCGGCCAAATCGCCACCCAGCTTGGCGATCACCGCATCAACCTCAGCAATATGCAGATTATCGAGAGCAGAGAGGATGTGCCGGGCATTCTGCGGCTGTCGTTCAGACAGGAAGAGGATTGGGAGAAAGCGAAAAAGCTGCTTAGCGAGCAGCGCTACCACGTGGTTGTTTAAACGAAGCAAAATAGCCGGACCGCAGCGCAGGCACTGCAGTGCGGCTATTTTTTTATAAAAAAAGAAAACGCTTTTAAAAAACCGTTGACAAAATGAAAACGGATACATATACTAAAAGTACAGTATGGTTTCTCTCCACTCCTATCCTTTAACTCCACTACTTGCAACATAGTAGTAACCACTTGGGTTCTGGCCTGAGTGGTCTTTTTTTGCTTTTTTCATGTCAAAAGGGTGAACCCCATTGTGGAACTTTTAGATTGCAGCTAATATATGGTACAATGGGTGAGGAAAATTTGGAACATAGATGGCAGCTGTACTTTATAGGGCGCGAAGAGACAAGAGAGCGCAACTTTTACAAACCTGTTCGGTAATACATAAGTAAGAGGATCGAACGGGGAGGAGGCACATGGGCGAGGAGGGTCTCACTCGGATGATGACGGATTCCCAGTTGATTCAGGAAATTAAGCAAGGGAATATTGAATTATATTCACATTTAATGAGAAGGTATCAGCGGAAGATTCTGGCTTTCGTGTATCATATGCTGAAAAGCTCCGGACTTGAAATGATGGCCGAGGATTTGTGCTCGGAAACCTTTTATAAGGCTTATCGCAGCCTGCACTCTTTTCGGGAAGTGGACGCGTCTTTCTCAACCTGGTTATATACCATTGCGCGGAATACGGTGCTCAGCGAACTGCGCAAGCAGCGCAGCGGCAGCGTACCACTCGAGGAGAGCGGATATACTCCGATCGCCCCTCCGGATGCCATTCCCGAGCAGGCGATATTAAGGACTGAGCAGGTTGAAATGGTGCGGGAGGCGATTAAAAATCTGCCGGAAAAGCAGCGCTCCGCGTTAATATTACGGGAGTATGACCAGTTGGACTATCAGGAGATTGCCAAGGTGCTCGGACAAACGGTGAGCGCGGTCAAGTCGCTTTTGTTCCGGGCCAGGTCAAGTGTAAAGAATCAACTGGAGCCTTATCTTTATGAGCCCCTACTTGAGGAAAGGGAAGGAATGAGCAGCCGATGAAATGCAGGGAGGCTAAGGAATTGTTCGGTGTTTTGAAAGATCTGCCCGAACAAGACCCGCGGCGCAGAATGGTGGAAGACCATAATGCGCACTGCGAGCGCTGTTCGGCGGAATGGTCGGGCTGGCAGCTAAGCCGCTCGGCTATGCTTCAAATTCCCGATGAGGTGTCAGAAGAACAGGCGGAGAACGTCAACCGCCGGGTCATGGATCGGATCTATGCGGAATCGCCCTGGCTCGTGCCGGGTGAAAACCGCCGTTCCCGTATCAGTCCGGCGTTGCGCAGATCCATTTCGGCTTGGATCGCCGGTTTCCTGGCCATCTTTCTGTGCAGTTTTTTGGTTTTGACGATGAGCAGCCATCCGGTGGGGGATGGCCAGGGGCACGCTTCAACCGGAGCACAGCAGTCGGGGATACTGCCGACTGGAGTGGCGGGGGCCGATTCTGTGTCTGACAGCATAAAGGTGGTTATTCCTGAACCGATAAACGGTATTATGGAGCCGCTGATCGGCAATATTGTCCCGGCCTATCCGGAATATTGGATGGTGCTGTCCTTTCTGGCAGTAGCTCTGGCGCTGTTGTCGATCGGCTGGGTGCACCGGGTAAGAAGATAGAGCCCGCACCAAAGATTATAAGTGTATGTTCAAAAAGTCAGGTTTTCAGCACCGAGAAGGTTGAATGAAGATAGGGACTGAGGAGCGGAGCGTACTTAGGGTACGTGAGCACCGGAAGGCCCGGCTGAATTCAAGATTCGATGTCGAGTCCACTTCCTGATTTACTTCGTGATCAAAAGATGACTTTTTGAACAACCTCTACAAGAAACGGGACGTGAGGGAAGAGCATGCTGTTAGGATTGGTCAGACATGGTTTGACGGATTGGAATGTGCTTGGAAGAATTCAGGGCCAAAGCGATATTCCCTTGAATGAAGAAGGCCGGGAGCAGGCGAGATTGCTGGGCATGCGTCTGCAGAAAGAGCCGTATCAATGGGACGCGGTAGTGACGAGCGGTTTATCCCGGGCCGGGGAGACGGGAGAGATTATCGCTTCCATGCTGGGAATCGAGCTGCTGGAGCCGGATGTCCGTCTGAATGAAAGGTCTTTCGGTCAGGTTGAGGGACTGACCCAGGCGGAGCGGGAGAGCAAATGGGGCGCAGACTGGCATCTGCTGGAGCTGGGGCAGGAAAGTGAAGAGGCGATGCGACGGAGAGGACTGGCATTTTTGAAGGCCATATGGGAAGAGAACCGTGACCGCAACTTGCTGGTGGTCTCTCACGGAGCTTTTCTTGCCCAACTGTTCACAGCGCTCTATGAGGACAAGCATTCCGAAAGAATCGGCAATCTTTCGTTAACGATTCTGGAACGACAGGATATTGAATGGTCTCCTGTGCTTTACAACTGCACCAAGCACCTCCTTTAGCAGTAAGCAGCAACTTTACTTCGTTTCACAGGTGTTTGACATATCAGGGATGTCTCAAAGCGGATTTTTTCTTGCTGCAGGACGTCCTTTTTTGGAATAAAAGGCTGAGGAAAGGAGCTGCTTGCACTCATTTCCCGGCCTTTTTGCATTCACGTACTGCGGCTTCGGACTTTATGGATAAATTTAGGTTTAGAAAGCACGCAATCAGTCAAAGCTGATTCTAGACAGCTCAAGAATTACCGGAGTTTGGCAGAAACCATCTGGAGGGCGGCGGGGGCGATGAACCTATGAATCTGGCGGAAATGCTAACTTATGCCGACATCGGCCAATTGAATAGGATTGCCAGCCACTATGAATGCGAATGCAAACCGAACTCCAAACATGAATTAATTCAAGGCATTCTCACAAAGCTGGGACGGCGCGATTTTTTTGAACAACAGGTACGAAATCTGCCATTACCGTACCGCAGGTTTCTGAATACGCTGCTGTTTGATGAACGGCCATATTTCGGCATGGAAGAGCTGATCGCGGCGGCCAGGCAGGCTCTGGATGATGAGGCGGAAATTACGCCACGGGAAATGGTCACACGTCTTCGCAGTGCAGGCTGGCTGTTCAACGGCTCGACGAATCATACCCGGTATCTGTTTCAGGTGCCTGCCGATTTAAAACAGCGTCTGAGCGAAGTGACCAGTCAGCATATGCGGGAACTGATCGAGAGCACGGACGAGCCTGCGGTTTACAGAGACGAGGGGCATTTGCTTGGGGAGGATTTAAAGCTGATGCTGCGCTTCATTGGCTCGCACGAGATTGTGCTGAATCCCGAAGGCGTGATGTATCGCCGCACCCAGCAGCAGATGATAGAGCATCTGCATGTTGCGGAGCCGTTGCTTGGTAAAGGTGGCTGGCGTTTCGGTTACGGGCGATTTTTCAAACACTATCCGGACCGCTTGGCCCTGCTGTATGATTACGCCTTTTACCGCAAGTGGATTGCTGAAGCAGGCGGCCTCCTTGTGTTGACAGCAAAGGGGGAGGAAGCGCTTGATATTCCGACCGAGGAAGAACTGATACAGTTATTCAGGTTTTGGTTAAGACTGTATAAGGGGGCGGTCCCCAATATATCTTCTCTCATATATTGGACCTCCATTTGCGCAAAAAGCTGGGTACCGCAGGCATCCTTGTTCGAACAAATCGGTCCATTCATCAAGCCTTTTTACTACGACAGTCCTGAAGCCGTTTTTGATAAAAGAATCATCCGCATGCTCATGCATTTCGGGCTGCTGCGCGTGGGTGAACATCAAGCCGCCGGAACCGTTGTGCAGATGACGGCGTGGGGCATGAGGACGGCGGGCTGCTGCAGCCCGCCAGGCACCGGGGCAGGAAAGAAGAAGGTTTGACAATAGTACGGCGTATTGCTAGAATCACACCCAAAACAGAAGGGTGGATTCAATATGATCGCTTATCAAGGGAAATGGCCCTCGCTTCATTCGTCGGTTTATACCGCTGAAGGAGCACGTATTATTGGTGATGTTACGATCGGACAGGATTGCTCGATATGGTTCAATGCCGTTCTGCGCGGCGATATGGCACCGATTGCGATCGGTGACCGCAGCAATATTCAGGATGGAGTCATCGGCCATGTCAATACCAACCAGCCGCTGATGGTGTCAGAGGACGTATCTGTTGGCCATGGAGCCATTATTCATGGCTGCTCTATCGGCAAGGGCACATTGATTGGAATGGGGGCTATTGTACTGAACGGAGCAGATATTGGTGAATATGCTTTAATAGGAGCAGGATCGCTTGTGACCGAAAACACGCGTATTCCTCCCTACACGCTTTCGCTGGGCACTCCGGCAAGAGTTGTAAGAGAATTAACGGAGGCCGATTTAAAGCGGATGGCGGATACAACGTTAAACTATGTGGCAAAAGGAAGAGCATATAAAAACTCTTGAAAACCCTTGTTTGGAGGTGCATCCTATGGATAAAATGAAGGTTACTTATGAAGTCATGCTTGGTCTGTCGGCGGAGCTGGTGCTGGATGAAGCATTGCGCAAATACAAAAGCGACAAACTGTACCGTGAAATTGACGAGGCGCTTGCTTCCAAGGATGAAGTAGCTTTCCGAACTCTTACGGATGAACTGAAAACGTTGACTTAATGGCCATTGCAGGTATACGCTTGCGATTCAAAGCCAGTCACAGTAAAATAAAATGGTTATGAAACCTGATCGCTCATGCGGTTAGGTTTCTTTGTGCGCCTCACAGTCGCACCATCTAGGTGGTTCAAATCCACCCGGTAACTTTACCCTTTAAAGTGCCGTAGTCG